>JAIOHU010000286.1 GCA_019912845.1 bacterium | reverse complement strand
CCGTTGTTTAATGAACCAGGGCACCGTATCATTGCGCCACTTTCCTATCTTGAAGAACGCGGGGTTACGTTCATCATCGAACCAAATTCGCTTATGCTGTTAAATGACCAACTTAAATGGTGGGTAGAAAACGCTATCTGGGATGACTTAAATAATTTCCACATGAATCTGGATAAACCGATTGATGGAAAAATACTTCGAGATGCCAGGTTGGTGGGGATTCCAATCGCGAACGAATATACTCTGCTGGTCTGGTATCTTACCGAAAATGACGAAATAAACCGTATTATCGAAATGAATAATTTTACGATGATTGAATTGAAGAGACCGTAAAAACTGTACATTTTTGGAATCAATTTGCTTCGTGAAAAATCTCCTGAATTCCAGCTAAAACCATGCTGGAATGACGCAGAGCCAAGATAGCACTCTTAACGAAATTGAATCGCTATTAGTGTCCACGGATGGAGGTGAGTAGCATACGGTAACGAGTAGCGAGAACCTTGGCAGCGGCAGAAAAATGTATCTGATTGGTCGCTAGAATACCCATTTCATCGTCAATATCAACATTATTGACACCATTGATATGGCGTGGGGAGCTGTCATTGTAGACTCTAGGTTGCAGCTTTTCGAGACCGTCAATTCCCCCTCGTAAAGGGATATGGGTTTCATTACTTCTGGCGATATTATGTGTACGTCGGTCTAGTACTTTACCAAGTTCTTTCTCAAATGATACTCGTTGGGCACGATAATTTGGTGTTTCAGCATTCGCAAGGTTTGATGCGATCACCTTTTGACGCAGGGCAAAGGCATCCAGTCCCTTTCGCAGAGGGATCATGGAATCCGTGCGTTTATACATGAAATCATAAAGGCTGCTGTCTGCTTTACGAACCATAAGAGATAACTATTCTATTTTTGTGCTTTTTATGAAGTGTTAAACCACTTAATGCTCTAATCTAATGCTTTATAACATTAATAATATCAATACCTTTCTGGATGCCGGCTAACACCCTGCTGGCATGACGCGGAGTAAAACCGCAATCAGAGGGTAAAATTGGTACTGCTTATCTTTATATGCAATGAATATGCCAGTGAATAAAAACTTTGAATTGTGCAAACTTGAAGTCAACATTTTGTTATTCATAGTTTTAGTTCATGTACTTGGTAAACCATTTGTTGAGATGCAGGGTAAAATTGTCGCGTGAGGCTAAAAAAAATTCCGGTTGAGTAAGCTCAACCGGAGAAAGTAATTATCAGAATTTTGTGTTAATTCACTTCTTTTTTCGCGGACCACGTTTACGATCTTTTTTAGTTTTTTTCATAGCGGTTAATTTTTCATTCAAATCGTCAGAATCAAACATGTAGACCATGTTATCACCTTTTCCACTGGAGAGAAATGGAATATCGAGACGTCGAATCATTTTTCGCACCTGTTCGATATCCAAACCCATTTCTTCTGCGTACTTACGATCGCTGATATGTGCCATTCTAATTCTCCTTCATCATTATTAGATCGTTAGATTCAACCATATCCCTGATTAAATATATGCTCTTTTGAACACACTGTCAAACAGAAATAGATAATACATTACAATAGAATAGCAACTTTATTGAAATTAAGCAATATATTATTGAATATTTATTCTCTACCTCTAATTTAAGACTAGTTTATCCACTTGTTTAAATTGGATACAAATCATGATGACTTGAAACAGACCAGAAAGGTTTTTATTTGATTCACTGTATATCTATATTAACGGGTTGCAGGAATAATCCTACAGTCTAACGGCAATTGTATGTATCTAAAAAAACAGACGGAACCCATACCGGAAATGCCAGAAGGTTGGCTCTATCCATACCTCCCTGATCTTGCCGGAAAGGTTGGATCACGCTTTCTGCGGACGCTGGGGGCGACGTGGGAAAGTAGAATCACTGGGCTCGATAGTTATCTCAAATTGCAGGGTAATGGACGTGTTTTGGTTACCTGGCACGGCAACCTCGCTACCGGAATTTACCTGTTACGTGATCAGGGATTCTATGCCCTGGTCAGTCCGGTCTGGGAAGGGGAACTGATCAGCCAGGTATTGGAAAACATGGGTTTTAATCTCATACGTGGTTCCAGTGGCTACAACCCGGGAAGAAGTTTGCGTGAGTGTTTGCGGATTCTGGATAGAGGCGAAACCCTGATTCTCATTGCAGATGGTCCCGAAGGTCCAAGACGTCAACTGAAGGATGGAGTGATCTCGCTCGCATCTCTTTCAGGTAAGCCTGTTCAACCGGTTTTTGGCAGCACCGTGCCTGGATATATTCTGCCTAGTTGGGATGGACAAATCCTCACCCCGCCCTTTGCACGATCTGAATTTCGTTTTGGCTCACCGATTTATGTTCCACGGCATCTCAATCCTGAACAAAAAGAAGTCTATAAAGGAAAAATCGTGGATGGACTTACGAAAATTGAAAAGGAAGTTTATTTGAATCTACGTACCAATCCTCGTTTTCCCCCGGAAACCCGCCATATCCCGAAAATTTAAGTTATGCGTTTCTCAAAAGTATTGTCCGCTCTCGTCACTCCAGCATGGTTTTAGCTGGATTCGTAGAACCCTGCCGTAGGCAGAGCATCCAGGAAGCGATTGATAATATAAATTATCGGATAGACTCGAAGCCTGGATTCGAAGAACTTAGCCGCAGGTTTAGCATCCAGAAGGTATCGCGCAATACAACTACTAGAAGAAGAAAGAAGATTGCTTCGCGACGTTCGCAATGACCTCTTCCTGAACTGCCAATTTCCTAGAGAACAAATTTCGCATGACTACCGAGCTGGCTGGTGGTAATCTCTAACCTGGTCTGTATCTGACGTTTTAACTCGGGCACATGGGAAATAATCCCAACCAATCTTCCCTTCTGACGTAGTTGCTTCAGGGTATCAATTGCATTGTCTAGCTTTTCAGGGTCCAATGTTCCGAACCCCTCATCAATAAATATAGTATCCAGACTCATTCCACCACTGTGTGATTGCACAACATCCACCAGCCCCAACGCCAATGCCAGGGAGGCGAGGAAACTTTCGCCACCTGAAAGGGTTTTCGCCTCACGTGTCTCACCTGTGTACTGATCGTGAACGATAATCCCAAGCCCACCAGTTCTTGTACCTTTCTGAATATGATGATCCTCGAACAACTGGTATCGCCCGGCACTCATCTTCTTCAAACGTTCGCTGGCGAATTGCAGTACCTGACTCAGAAGCTCCCTCAAGACAAAACGTTGCAGGTTGATCCGGTAGGCGTTTTTTCCTGACGCTACCTCTGCAAGGTCACCGACAATTTTGTGCCGTTTGTCGAAATCGGCAAATTCTTCCTCGAGTGTTCTGATCGCAGCTTTTGTTTTCTCAAGTTGAGCCTTCTCATGATTTAATTTCTCAACCGCTTTGTAACTTTCATCACGCTTGCTGTTGGCTTGTATCAGTTCTTCCTTCAAATTCACAAGATCAGGCTGTTCAATTCCTTCAGCCTCTTTTTGTGCACGTTCGAAATGACTTTTTGCTTCGATTTGTTTACGAGTAAACTCTTCGATTTCCTGATTCAGAATTGATAGTTCTTCTTCGCTAAGTACTGCAGTCTCATAATCTACAACATCCTCAAAGCCGGACTTTGATAGCCTTTGAGCAAAATCAGTCTGAGAAGATTCCATTGCATGAATGAGTTTTTCATTCTGTTTCTGTACTTGTTCGACATCCTTACCTGCTTGACGTACCGCTTCTTCGGTATTTGAAAGCACCTTTTTGTAATCTTCAATCTGATCAAATAATTCATCTCTTTCTATTTTCGTCAGCCAGTCACGGTCATACTGCTCCTCTGATTCGAGACCATTATCCCTTAGGGATTTTTGAAACTGAGTTTCCGCTATTTCCAGTTGAGCTTCAATTTTATTGAGATGAGAACGGCTCCCCTCAAGTTCAGCTTCTTTGGCAACCCTCCTTGATTGTATTTGAGACAGGTCTGTCCTCGACTTTTCCAGTGCAGCGTTCTGCGTTTTTATCTTTTGTTCAAGTGAATGAATTTGAGTTTCGAGGTCTTCTGAATTACTAATCCCCTTCGGTATTCTTTCACTCGCAGACTTCAGCTCTGCTCGGAGTTCGGTTAAGGTCGTTTGGGCATCGTTGACTGATTTGGAAAGTTTTTCGTAGTTCTGCTCTCCTGTAAACAACTTATTTTGGAGATTTTGTAGTTGAGCATTGAGGGAAGTAAGCTGGTTTTCGGCCTCTTCTGATTTTTTTACCTTTTCCTTTGCAGCAGCTAGCTCCTCTTCCAGTAGATCCAGCTTTGTAGAAAGCGAGTCCCCTAGCAGGTCTTCTAATGAAGTAATCCTCTGTCTGTACTTTTCAAGTTCGAGTAAAGATTTTTGCTTGGCATTATCCTTTGATTTAACCTTTTCCTCAATCTTTTGTACCTGTATTTCAGCAGACTTCAACTGCTCTTCGCTGGGGATATCTTCATCGCTCCGGCTTGGATTCGGATGTTCTATCGACCCGCATACTGGGCAGGGTTCACCATCCTCCAATTCCTTTGCGAGGAGAAATGCCTGCCCTGCATGCCATTTTTGGCGTAACTGCAGTTCACTCTCACGATAGGATTTGTGCTCTTCCTCAACCTCTTTCAACTCATTTATGATATCTGAATATTTGATTTCTGCACGCGACAATTCTTTCGTGGAGTTGTCATGGTCAGTTTTCCACACAACCACCTTTCCCAGTCTCTCGACCTCTGAACGACTGAAATTGAGTGATGAGGCAGTTGCCTTCATCGATTCCAACTGTTTCCCTGTTTGCTCAATAATACTTTTCAGCTCACTATTTTCAGCTTTCAGTTGAGTGAGTTCAGTTTCCCTGGATTCCACCGAGGATTGCTGGTCTGTCACCATTGATTTTCGTTTGGTAAACTCATCAACAACCGGGATCAACTCCTGCAACATGTTGAATTGCCTAATGGCATCATCACGTTCCGGTTTTTTATGCTCTTCAGCCTGGAATAATCCTGCTGCGTTATTTTCTTGTTCCTGCAGCTCTGCCAGTTGTTCGCTAAATTCAATCTGATTTTTTTGTATAGTCGCTTTTTCTTCCAGTATGCTATCGCGCTTTTCTTTGACAGGTTGAACCTCCTGGGCTGCCAGCGCTGCCTTGAGTCTATATTCTCTCTCTTCCTGTGCTGATTTATTATTGAGTACCACACGAAGTCTGTTTTCTGCTGCTATCTTACCTTCTATCGTCTTGTTCAACTCAATGGTGTGTTCCTCTAACGAACGCTTAGCAATGTCCAGATTGTGTTTGTAAGGTTTGAGTCCCTCCGCTTTGACTGCCTGGTTTTTCTGCTTTATTCTGCTCTCCTGACCCACCTGCCCCTTTTCAATCTGATTTACTATCTCTGAAGCTAAGTTTAACTCATCGAGAACTTCTTTTGCTTTCTCGCCAAGCTTGAAGGCTTTATCCTTTGCTGTCAGTTCCTCTATCGCCTTTTTAAGTTCAAGTTGAGAAATCGAAATCTGATTACTATTATTCATGATTCTCGTTTCGAGCTCTTCCACAGATTCACATTCAACAAACTGTAACCTTTCAGCTTTTCGCTTACGGATATCCGCTGCGTCATCGGATAGTTTTTTCGCTTCTTCTTTCAATCTGTTTTCCAGGATGGTATAGAACTCCGTTCCGAACAGCATCTTGAATATCTCTTCTCTTTCTGCCGGACCGGACAACAACAGTTGTTGAAATTTCCCCTGCGGCAGGACGATTACTTTTCGGAACTGATCCGCATTGAACCCCAATAAATCGACGATCTTATCTGAGACCTTTGAATCACCATTTACGATGTTATCAAGTATCTCATAATTGTTATCCAGGCTGAAGAGAACAGCGTTCGGGTTCTGCCAAGTTGTACCGTCACCTCGTTTTTTTGCACGCTCCTGCCCAGGCTGACGCTCCACTCGATAGATCATATCACCCAGCGAATATTCAAAGATAACTTCAGTAACCTGCTCTTTATAAGCAAAATGACTGCGTAACTGACTGCCATCACGTTCCCCACCGCTGGTCTTGCCGTAAAGTGCAAAGGTTATCGCATCGAGAATCGTCGTTTTGCCACCGCCAGTAGGACCGTGTATCAGAAAGAAGTCATGTTCGCCCAGCATCCGGAAATCCAATTCTTCGCGTCCCGCGTAGGGTCCAAATGCGGTCATAATCAAACGTAAGGGTCTCATGCTCTACGCTCCTCGTCTCTGAGGTTTTCAAGTATCGCGGTTAACTCACGAACGGCGTCCTCGCTCATCTCCTCACCTCTGATCTGGCTGTAAAAATCCTGGAAGAGATCCAGGTCTTTACGTTTGCGATAGTCCATCCCCTCTTTAGGCTTGAACTGTCCTTCCATCGCTTGAAGCCGAGGTTGCTCCATGTGAATCAAATGTGGATATACTTCTTTCAAACGAGCGAAGGGTTGGATCAATGCTCCTTTATCTGTCAAAATAGCAGAGACATAATCTTCACGGGAATCGTCCACCTTTCCTTTTGAAATCAATTCATCCAACTCCCCTTCCAGTTGACGCACTGCAAATCTTGGTTGCAAAGGGATAATTTCAATTTCGGGTGATGCCCCCTCCAAAGTAATAATCGTAACCGATTTTTTATCCGACGCTTCTGAAAAACTATATGCCAGTGGTGATCCGCTGTATCGTATGCTATTCAGCTTCACTTTTTGCGGACGATGCAGGTGCCCCAGTGCTACATAGTCAAATCCTTCAAACGCTTCGATCCCAATCTCCTCGGCACCACCTATACTCAGGGGACGTTCTGATTCGCTTGTGCTGCTTCCCATAACATATCCGTGCGCCATAATCACACTTTTAGCACCTTCGGGATGCACCTCTCTGATTTTGTCCATCTGGGCACGCATCGCTTTATCATGATCTACAATTCCAGGCTCATTATACAGTGTCCTGATCTCTGATGGTTCAGCGTATGGAACGGGATATACTATCAGTTTTTCTCCCTTACTGGAGAGAATAACCGGGTCGATATCAGCATTGACCATACCTCGAACATGTAAACCACCACCACGCAGGATCGCTCTTCCATATTCAATACGCTCAGGATTGTCATGGTTTCCAGCGATCAGGATGACTGGGATATTCAGTTTCAAAACAAGACATTCCAGTGTCAGGTTCAACAATTCAACCGCTTCCGCCGGGGGTACAGGTCGATCATAGATATCCCCTGCAATCAAAACAGCATCGACCTGCTGAGCCTCTGCGATTTCACATATCTGATTGAGGATTATCTTTTGATCTCCAGTGAGACGGATCCCATGAAACAACCGTCCCAAATGCCAGTCTGAGGTGTGTAATAATTTCATTGATATCTCGTAAAATCGAATTTTGGGAATGGAGTGTTGTGTCTTGGTGAAGAATATACTCAATATTGTTTTCCGGGAACAGTACATTTTCGTGATTTGTAATTGAATACGACCTTCTGAATGCTTACTCTGAGAAAAAGGAGAAATAACCATGTTAGTTGAACAAATTTTAACTGGCGGAGATCGTAACTTCGCCTATGTCGCTGTGGACGAAACAACCAAAAAAGCGATGATTGTTGATCCATCTTATGATCCAGATCGAGTATATCAATTTTGTAAGCAGAATGGCTATGCAGTTGAATATGTATTCAATACTCACGGTCATCATGACCACGCCAATGGCAACGATCGAATCCGTGAATTGACTGGTTTGACAGCTCTGCAATATGGTATGAAGGACCCTGTCAGCGGAAAGATTATTGAAGATGGATGCAAACTGCACCTCGGAAATTCGGAAATTGAAATCCTTTACACCCCCGGTCACACAGAGGATTCGATTTGTATACATGTTGGCGATGCTGTTTTTACCGGAGATACCTTGTTTGTCGGAAAAGTAGGCGGGACGGATTTTGAGGAGAGTGCCAAAAGACAGTTTGATTCCTTCCACAGCCGGCTATTGAGATTACCCGATTCAACCAGAGTCTATCCCGGGCATGATGTTGGTGTCGAGCTTATATCAACACTTGGAAAAGAAAAAGCCAGCAACCCCTTCCTGCTACGCACGGATTTTAAAGATTTTGTTGACCTGAAAAAAAACTGGCTGGCATACAAAGAAGAGCACGGAATCCAATAGATAGCTTACTTATGAATATGTAGATGCACATCTGGAAGAGTACGAGTTCAAGACAATATGTGAGACGGTGATAAGGAGCAGCGTCATAGCAGTGAAGAGTTGGACTGGGATCTCGCAAACACTTGTTATAAATCAATTTGATAATTTCTAAACTCCAGCAGCACCTGGAAGTGCAGATCAGATTAGTTTCGTAACTCATGCCCAATGGCAAGCTATTTAATCAGAGAAATTCTCTCGTAAAAACTTCCTTTTTCATCAATAGTGAGTTTAATAAAAAACACTCCAGACGGCAAGTTTTGAGTATTTAAAGTGAAGCTGAGTTCTCCTCGTGATGCACTACCGTAGTATATTTTAGAAACAACTTCACCCTGCAGGTTTAGAAGATCAATTTTAATGTGAGAACTATTAGGTAAATCAACTGAAATTGTTGCCATTGAGTTGAACGGGTTTGGATAAACGGACATGATGTCAGGACTGACAGGAATCAGGTCAGCAGGAGAATTGAAGTTCTTAATACTATTTTCATGGTGGAAATAAAAGGCTCCCAGGTCAGTAATAGTACTGTCTGGATCAAAAGGGCTTTCAATATTTCCTGCGTCAATACAGGGTGAATCTTCTGTCAGGTGGAAATCGTATGCCTCAGCGTCAACAAATTGAGGATCGAGGAAAAGATTGAAGTAAGCATCACATGAATCGCCGTTGAGATTGATTCGGTCTACCTCACCTAAACCTTCTGGATAATCACCAAAAGTATCATCATAATATATGTCTTCATCATTCTCATAAAACATCAAATTGTTTAATGTTATTAAAAAACCAGGTTCATATGGTTGCGGTATAAGTAATACAAAAGCATTCTCACCTCTGTTAAAAGCTGCGATTGTATTCTGAATATTCATGGGATAGTTGGGTCCCACATATGCATAGATCGCTCCACCTTCCTCAATTGCCACATTGTTGACTACTGTGTTGTTACTAACAGAGATTTCTCGATTATGCCTTCGAGCATCGAAGTAAATCCCACCTCCACTGGCATGCGAATAATTGTTAGCAATAACAGTATGATCTATGATGGCTCCACAGTCAGATACCCACATCCCACCACCATGCATCAAAGATTCATTATGCATGATAGTTGAATTTTTTAGCACAAACGATTGTGCCTGGTGTACATGAATACCCCCTCCAAGTGTATCTGATATGTTTCCTGTAAATTGGCAATTGATAATTGTGTCAACACAAGCACTACCGTGCGAATAAAGCCCTGACCTACTGTTATCTCTTATTGTGCAATTAGTCAGTTTCAGATAACTGCGTCTGTTCGATAAACCGAATCCCTCATTGTTTGATATCAGGCAATTGCTTATTTCAACATTTTGGAATTCTGTAAAAGTAATTGATATTGCTCCAAGGGGTTGTCCACTAGAACAATCGGTAATCACGCAATTGTTAATAATGGATGCTGTCCAAGCCGAATATATAGCACTTGAGTCACACCCAGAGATATAACAATATTCAAGAACCGGACGAGGAATTACCTGACTCCACAATCTTACACCATGCCAAGAATCAACATTCGTATTGGGGAGCATATAGATGGTGTCTTCTTCAGTGCCGTTGGCAGAAAAGACGCCACGCACCCAGAAACTCACATCTTGTTCGAAAAGTAGTCTGGCACCGGGATTTATTCTTAGCGTATCTCTGCGAACCACAAAAATGTCGTCTTCAACGATATAGGTTGTATCTTCGAGTGTGCCATTGATATTGCCTGAAATACGGATTTGGGCAGTAGTCGTTATTGTGAAAACCATAACAATTAAGGGAACGGCAACAAACAATAAAAGTCGTATTCTCATAATTTCTCCTCTCCCCTTCCATTTTCATCCCATCTGCCTCATTTATTTATTAGAGTAATTTACGATGGGTTTTTGCTTGCGATTCATTGGTTCAGAAGAATTTGTTACAAGGTAATCTCAGTATTATAATTCAACCTAAGGTCAAGGAGCTACCAAATAGAAGCAAATTGGCGAACAATTGAAGAAATTTTCAAGACTCCGAGCAACCCGAGAGAGGAAATACTTATTCTACTCCCGGGCAACTTAATGACTGCTCCCACGACATCGGAAGATATTGCGGTAACATAGAACAGCATAAACATGACTCCAGAATCCCGTAAAAAAATACTTTGGGTAACCCTATTCGCCATCACTATGGGCTGGTTCGAGACCGCTGTAGTAGTCTATCTCAGAACTCTCTATTTCCCTGAAGGATTTTCATTTCCCTTGAAGGTTATCCCTGGATCGGTAGGGATGGTCGAACTGGTACGGGAAGCTGCATCGTTGCTAATGATACTCTCTGTCGCAGTACTAGCAGGCCGGAACCGTCTGGAACGCTTCGGTTATTTTATGTTCATCTTCGGGGTCTGGGATATCATTTATTACATCGGGCTGAAACTCTCCCTCAACTGGCCCGCAAGCCTGATGACCTGGGACCTGCTCTTCCTGCTACCACTCCCCTGGATTGGACCTGTTCTTGCGCCAGTGCTTGTGAGTCTGGGTTTGATTGGGGCATGCATAGTAATAGTCATCGCCGAAGATCAGGCAAAACCGTTGAACCCACCACTTACATTCTGGCTTTTGGAAATTCTTTGCGGGTTGATTATCATTTTCAGCTTTATCATCGACTACAAGGTAGCATTCAGCTCGGGAGTACCAGAACGTTTTCGCTGGGAGATTTTTCTGATTGGTTACTTGCCAGGGTTGATCCTGTTCTTCCTCGCCTGGCGAAAGAGATCGTAGCAGTCATCATACTTTTGACAATTCTGGCAACAGAGTAAAAATGCCACTCTGGAGAGTGGCGATCCATACTGCTACCCCCGCAACATCTTCGGATATTGCGGAACATCGTTTAAACATCAAACTCAGTCCGGATTTTTATCAATCCAAAACCGTATTTTCACCAATCCCAAGTCAACTTGACTTGGGATTGGTGATCCTGAAACACCTATTTAATCATCACCACTTTTTTCATCATGGGTGCTGTTACATCACTTTCAAAACGGATAAAGTATACACCGCTTCCCAGTTTGGCACCATTCAGTTGTAAGGCGTGGTAACCAGGTTCAATCTTACCATCCAGCAGCTTTATCACTTCCTGACCAAGAACATTGAACAGCTTCAAACTGACATTGGTCTTTGTAGCAATTTCATAACGTATGGTAGTTGCGTTGTTGAAGGGGTTGGGAGATACTGAAGCCAACCGTGTCTCACGTGGCAGCAAATCGCCTTCGCTGGGTGAATCAAGTAAATTACCCTCCAATGTAGCAGCCAACCAAAATCGTCCAATACGGTATTCCGGGAAACCACCAATTGTATTGCCAACTTCCATGACATATTCATCCGCCTGGCGCATATCTGCGATAATTGGGTTCGCTTGATCAAACTGACCATTGTTGAAGGGATGAATACTCAGATCGACATTTGAAGGAATACCGGAAATGTTCGGCCAGCGTATCTTGACATCGATGGGATAGGCTTCATCCACCGCTGGATCATCAACATAGAAGAGCACTTCTATCAGCCAGGTCTTTGCTATGCCGGGTTCGAGATCATTTGCACGGAAGTCATAAGTTAGACGGTCTGTATATTGATTGATATCATCATCATAAACACGTGTACGTAACATAATCGCCTCACGTGCCTGCGGAGAGAGCTGGAAGGCATCATACTGATCTTTCAGGTTACTCAATCCCTCACCGACACCAATCCAGTTGTGATAGTCGACCTGAAGTTGATCGGTGCGTCTTGCAGTAAGCAGAAGACTCCAGTCGAGAATTTCATCAAGTTCGTGAGTGTCAAGAGTGACCGTTTCTTCGTCTTCCTCGCTGATTTGTGGTGGGAATTTAATCCAGAGGTCTTCCTGGGTATATACAGCGATCCAGAATCCCTCCCAGACATTTAATGTCCGGTTTTTCGGAACATAATAACCATTCAAATGATCCCAGGTGTACGCGTAACCATTTATCCACTCGTAGGGCGGTTGGCTTGCTTCCTCTGATGATATCCAGGTTTCCTGATCAATGGAAAACTCGACATCAGCCCAGTCAATCGGGAAAGGCCAGGGATTAGCCATCATGTTGAGTGCCGGATTTCCAGTACCATCCCATGATTGAAGCTGCATGATATGATCTTCGGCGTTCATCATAAATCGTGGTGCATCCACCTCGATGTTCGATTCAAATCGTGCGCCAAGATTATATACAAACCAGTACCCTCTTCCAGGTGTTATGAGCGGTGGATCATCCACCTCACCAGCTCCTCCACCCTCTTCCTGATTCCAACGTAAATATCCAGTATAACCACCATTGGGGAAGTTGGGATGCTCGTAATGCTCTGTCCACCTGCTGAAACGCCAGGTTTGATCCTCAAAGTCCGGCCCCCATTGAGGCTGGGTTTCTTCCATATCATCCCCAAGGGTCGATGAAGGATCACTCTCCAATTGTTCATCGCTGGGGATCACAGGAACTCCCATGAAGATATATTTATCACGTAAAACAACCAGACGAGCTTCGGATGTACCGGTTCCTCCATCACCACCTCCAAAACCAATAGCATCATCAGGTGGAGCACCACCATTGACTCCGCCACCTGCTCCTCCGGGAGGAGCGGAGACAAGGTCACCATCGCCATCACAATGATCACAAATCAAACATGCGCCTGTGGTTGCACCCCAAAAGCCCATGTTGATACGTTCGTAATTAGGTGCCGCCTCATGCGAATAGTCTGCATACGCTTCCACGTATCCCTCTGCCTGATCATCATCAGG
Source organism: bacterium (assembly GCA_019912845.1). Taxonomy (GTDB): domain Bacteria; phylum Electryoneota; class Electryoneia; order Electryoneales; family Electryoneaceae; genus JAIOHU01. The sequence goes on along the minus strand of JAIOHU010000286.1, from coordinate 4,482 downwards.
CATGCCGGCATCAATTGTACGGCTACCCATGCGAACGTCAAATCGACGTGATCCAGGTCGGAAGTAGATCGGGTTGATGTTTTTATTTCCTGGTCCATCAACAACATCACCACCCTCATTTTCTACATCGCAATAGAAAAAATCTATTTCATCTTCGCTATATGTAGTCGAGCGACCATCGGTGTTTCCATTGCCCCAGATGATTGAATTGTATACACGAGCACTTGCGTTATTATTTCGTGCAAAAATCGTCTCCATCTCATCATCGGCATTGTTACGTGCCATGGTTACGTTGACGATATCAATATCACCCTTGCGCAGGAAAATTGCTCCACCAACACGTTCCGCATGATTATTGGCGAAGAGAACATTGCGGATCAGGTAGTCAGGTCCATTATCAGCATTGGATTCCTCAAAATAAATAGCACCGCCTTCACCCTTATTATTGTTGTTCTGTTTCACGGCTATATTATTCATGAACACACAATTAAAAATATTGAAAGAGTCATTCACTTTGTAGGCTGTAAATGCACCACCATTTCCCCTCGAAGTATTCCCCCAAAAGACGATGTTTCTCAGGTCGATATTTCTTACCTGATGAAAATATACTGCGCCACCATCTTTATCATTAGTGGTATTATCAGCACCATTTTCATTGCCTTTGAATGTACCTTCAGTCATGAGCAGGTTGCGGATTTTATAGAGGTACATGCCACCACCACCATCTCCCCATTGACCGGAAGAATTGTTGATTACACTAAATTCAGAAAAACGGACTCCGACTTCATCGTTTTTCAGATCCATGTAGAGTCCACCACCTTCTGAATCCTCATTCCCTTGATTGCCGCACAATGAAAAATTCTCAAAGATAAGACTATCTGCATGGTTCATATTATCCCAGAATATACCACCACCATGACCCCAATTCACCTCACATTCTTCCACTGCCACACTGGTCAGGTAGGCATCCCCCTGTAACCCTTTAAGGTATATCCCCCCCCCGCTCTCTTCAGCAAAACCATCACGGATGGTAACTCCATTGAACCGTATACCATTGTCAAGATTTTCAAGATAGAAGCCACCACCATTTTCCCACTCGCAATGAGTACCATCGAGAATGAAATTTTCTACAACTAAACTATCATTTAAATCTTTTATGTATATAGCACCACCATTGTTGCCAGAATAGATATCCTCAAATTCAGCATTGGTGAGTCGAAACTCACCGTCCAAATTCTTGCAGTAGAATGCGCCCCCTTCCCCGTAAACATTTTCAACATTTTCAGCAGTGATATTATCCATGACAACATCACCATCAACATTCTCAAAATAAACTGCACCACCTGATTCACTGCTTACAACATTATCGAAACTAAGATTATTTAACTCTGCACCAGAGTCTACTCCCTTAATGTAAATGGCACCACCATCATCGTTATCCGCTTCTATGTTCGCAATGTCGCAGCTACCGATAGCAAGGCTGTCACCAACATTCTCGAAATAAAATGCACCACCTTTATCATTCGCATAAGACCCATCGACATTTACATCAGCAACGTGGACTTCACCGTCAACGCCCTTTAAGTAGATCACCCCACCATCACCATATTGTGCCTGACTGTTGGTGACCTCAAAATTTCTAACATCAACGTAAAGATCAACATTTTCAAAATAAAACAACCCACCATCATCATCCGCTCGTGGACTTGTTATTACACCATTTCTGACTGATACAAATCCACCAATCCCTTTTGCGTATAGTGCACCACCATCCTCAAAACGAGCATTGGGAGTGCTGGCATTAAAGCCGTTAATGTCCAGATTGCCATCAACATTTTCAAAATAGAAAGCTCCACCCTTATCTACTGAGTTGGATTGTGTAAGTTCTGCATTTGAAATAGAAACATTCCCACCGATGTTTTTTGCCCAGATCGCACCACCATCTCCCCATTTTGCAGTTACCTTATTAAAGGTGATGTTTTCAAAACTGAGGTTGCCTTCAAAGTTTTCGGCATAAATTCCACCACCATCCTGGTCTGCTGTAGCAGAGTCGATCTCGACATTTTGCCAGGTTGCGTTGCCATCAACATCTTTGAGATAAAATGCCGGCATTCCACTACCATCAGGGAAGGGGACGAAATCTTCAAGAGTGAGATTAATGAAGGAAGCATTAAAGGTATGGTTCTCGATTTCCACACCACCGCGTGCTCCTCGTATGGATAAGTCTCTGATCACTAGATTATCGAGATTCTCGGCAAGGAATGCAGTGTATTCATCCCAGTTCGGTGCACCAGAACATTCGATGATTGTTTGCCCCTGCCCAGCACCTCTGATTTCGACAAAGCCAGCATCATCAGGGATTTCGATAGGAAAACTTCCCTCGTGGTTACGATTGTACGTTCCAGCTGCAACTATTATTATCGCCGGATTGCCCTGATTCCCATTCACATTCTCAACTGCATGGCTGATCGTACGCCAAGCGTTGCCCTGAGTACGACCATTGTTGCCGTTATTACCGTTCGTCGCAACATAGTAGTTCGTACCATAGCTGATACCAGCGAAGATGAGCACAAAAACTACGCTAAGTACTTTCATATATTTTTTCATAATCCCACTCACTATTGCTTTCCATCCACAAATAACCGCCGAATGCAGAAACCCGAGGAGGGTTTAACTCTACTTAATATAGTGAAGAAGAAGGATGAAAAGGAGTGAGTGAAGTCACAGCAGAACAATCTTTTTTTAAGTCAATGCTTTAACAGGAATCCTATTGGGAGGTGTTGCGGGAACTGATTCGCTGGGTATTTTTTCAGCATCATATTGAAATAACCTGTAACTTGATACCAATATGAGGATAATTAAGGTTACGCCTGAGAATACATGAGTCATCCCAGTGCCAACCATACAAAGCAATAAAGCCAGACTCAGATTAATGTGTTTGTTTTTGCCTCGGAGACCTATTCCAAGTGTCCTGATCAGAAAAAGAAAATAAAATGCTGACCCTATAACTCCATATTCTGCAAGTGCAGTAATAAATTCGTTGTGTAGCGATCTATGTAAGCTCCCATAATATTGAATGTACCCTCCCTCCCAATAATATTCTTCAAAGGCTTGCTGTGCATTTCCAGCACCTACACCTAGAATTGGGTTATCAGCAAACATCAACAATCCTGTCTTCATGATACTTATTCTTTGAGTATCATCATACCCGGCTAAAGTGTACTCAAGTCGTAGTTTTAAATTGGAAGATGCGAACGGATATATTGTGTTCCGGACAATTGGTTCAACACCAACATTAAGCAAAACATATATTATTGGAAATAGAATGAATAACAATCCTACATTAGTCCTCCTCGTTCCAAAATTAAATTGAACAATGAGGAAAGCTAATATATAGACGATAATGGATGACCTGGATCCAGTTAACATATTAACAAAGAATAGAGAAGGGTATAGTCCATATAGAATGAAATTTTTTAACAATTTATTCTTCTTAAACCTACTTTTACTAAAATAATACACATACGTTATTGACCATGTCACCATAAAACCCAGTGCATTTGTGCCTAATATCCCATATTGAAGTCTCTGTGTTGTATTATTAAAACTAACAATTGTGTTATATCCAAGTTGGTTTAATAAAAGTATAATTACAACATACGTTAGACCAACAACTAATCCTGAAAATACATAATTCAAATCTTTTTTGTTTCGTAATAGTGCAAGGACTACCCCACTCAGAAGAAACAGTCTGATGAGTCTTCTTATCGCAAAATCCCAGAAAAAAAAGCTCTCCACCCATAATCCGCTAAGTAGTGCAAAAATTACGAAAACTAAGAAATACCTTAAAATTGGGTTTGAAAATATTTCAGAAACAAAACCCTTGAAATACCTTAGTACCAATGCAAATCCAATCAGGGTTGTCGTATCAAAACCAAATACCAGATATCCCAAAAAATTGGTAAAGATCAATATTGCAAGTGCATATTGTCTTTTGAGGGTTACTGCAAGCAGACCAAGAATTATCGTTGTTGTTAATTCAATATTCACAATTTATATTATCTTATTGATTTTCAGCGTAATTTGCTTAGGATAAATTTGGTGAAAAGTAATTAAAATTCCAATTCATACATGTACGAGCTCTAATGGGGCATCAAATATATTAACTTTTAATCTAGAAACTCATAAATATGAATAAATTCACTAATTACCTACCCTTATTCATATGGTTGTTAACCATATTCATACTCTCATCAATTCCTGCAAAAAACCTGGCTGAGTTTCCATTTCTTACGTTCACTTTTAACTGGGACAAAGTGATCCATTTCGGACTCTACTTTGTACTCGGTTTACTCACATATCGTGCGATGCTGAAGGAACCTTTTATTAAAAATAAGTCACCTTGGATTGCGATTTTATTTTGTGTATGTTACGGTATCCTGGATGAATTGCACCAGCTCTTTGTGCCAGGAAGGTCTACTC
>JAIOHU010000285.1 GCA_019912845.1 bacterium | reverse complement strand
CAAAACCATAGGCAAATCCCTCGCCAACGAAAAAGGCATCCTTGCTTTTTGTACCCTGATCTGCCATGGGATCAAGTGTGGAGATATCATGCATATCGTTATAATAGACTTCGAATGAACTCTGGTAATCACTGCGAAAATCCCATTCCACACCGGCAACATATTGATAGGTGAATGCTGGATTTATTGAATCATCAACTGGAATCCAGATATCAAAATTGCTTCCACCTTCTCCGATGGTAATGAGATGTATCCACTGGGTGTACCTGCCGGTTGCTGCCTTGAATCGGAGGGTTGGCGAATGCTTATAACGTATTGCCAGGCGTGGGTCATAACGATACCAGCTACCAGTATGATGGTAATATCCCCTTATTCCTCCCTGAATCTCAACTGCGTCAGTCACAGTCCACGTATCCTGCAAATAGGCGGAATAGTTGTAGGTGAAGCTGTCAACATCGATGAAAGTATAGTTGTCATTTCGTTCTTGGAAGATGACATCATATCGACTTAACCACATCCCTGTTTCGATTTTATGCGATTCATTCCCTGAAATTTCCAGATCACTCCTCAAGGATATCTCGCTGAAACGGTTTTCAGCTTCATCCAGGACAATATCATTGGAACGGTATGACCAGCCACTTTCATAATCGCTTACCACAATCCCCGCACTGAAATAGAGGTTTTGCTGCAATGCAGAACGTAACCGAGTGGTAAGTGTTCGATTTCCCCAGAGAACATCATAGTGGATTTCGTTGGTTTCACTGCCAAAAGTGCTACGCATATCATCCCAGCCCATGTAACCAGCGAGCGTAACTGTTGTACGATCACTTATATCCAGATTAATTTTTGCATTGCCGTCGTAGAAATAATAGTCTGGAACCTCAAGATCAGAATTGTTGCGGATCGCAGCGATTGTTGGTTCCAGATAAGTCCGACGTCCCGAGAGAGCATAGGAGCCGTTCTTTCCAGGCAATGCTCCTTCGACCATCGCTTTGGTTGAGATAACTCCGACATGCGCCATTCCCTGAAACTCTTCTCGGTTTCCTTCTTTGGTGACAACCTCCAAGACACTTCCAGCTCGTCCACCATACTTTGCTGGAAAACCACCCTTCATCAGTTCAATATGTTTAACTGCGTCGGTATTAAATGTGCTGAAGAGTCCGAAAAAATGCGCTGGATTGTAAACTGTACTATGATCCAGCAGGATAAGCGTCATATCCGGGCTGCCACCGCGAACATAAAGCGAGCTGTTTATATCCGAGGATGCTTTTACGCCTGGGATTGTTTGTAACGCTCGCAGCAAATCCATCTCAGCACCGAGTGAAGGAAGTTTTCTAATTGTGGAACCGGAAACAGGTACGGTAGATACCCGTGCGCTCTCACGGAGTTGCTGTTCCTCATCAATCTGAATTTCAAAAACGACTTCATCCAACTCCATGGTGGCTGGCAGGAGATCAATTTGCAGTGGGTCTGCATTCATATCCTTCACAAAAACCTGATATTCCCTGCTGTGATAGCCAAGGTGGGTTATGTGGAGAGTAAAGCTGCCTGGTTCAAGTTCACTGATAATAAAAAAACCATCAAGATTTGTTGAAGCCCCTCTCTTCTCACCAACGACGACGATATTTGCAGCGGGAAGAGGTTCGCTGGAAGTGGCGTCACGGACAAACCCGCTGATACTTCCGGCAATACCTATTGCAGGAAGTAATATAAATGTAACGAGAAAAAAATTTATGTGTAATGAACATTTCATATATCAGTGTGGGTCATCCAGCAAGCTGTATCCAGTGTTCGAGAATCTGAACAGCATTTGTCGCGGCTCCCTTCCGCAGGTTATCCGATACAATCCAGAAGAGGAAGGTATTCATCTCTCTGGGGTGACGTCTCACTCTACCAACGAACACTTCATCCCTGTTTGCAACATCTAATGGGGTTGGGTAATTAGAGTGGCTGTTCTGCAAGATGATACCCTCGCCCTGCATTAGAATTTCAACGACTTCTTCAATACGAGCCACGCTTCTTAAAGTAACTTCTACCGCTTCAGAATGACCGATTGCGACAGGGACGCGTACTGAAGTAGCTGCAATACCGAAGCTGGAATCTCCAAAGATCTTTGGAAGTTCATTGTGTAGTTTAGTCTCTTCCTCGTTGTAACCATCCTCATTCACCTGACCAATCTGGGGGATAACATTTCCATGGATGGCTCGCGGGAAGGGAGAATCTCCCCTGGGAACTCCTTCAATCTCGCTCTCCCATTGCTTCAATGCTTTAAGTCCAGCACCACTGATAGACTGGTAAGTACTCACACTCAAACGATGGATTCCATAGGTTTTTTGTAATGGATTGAGTGCCACCGCAAGTTGGATTGAAGAACAGTTTGGATTCGCAACAATATTACCATTTTTTCCGATCTCATCTCGGTTGACCTCAGGAACTACCAGCGGAATCCCCTCTTGCATACGGAAAGTTGAACTGTTATCGATGCATCTAATCCCTGCATCACTCCACTTGGGCACCAGTTCTACCGCAACCCTTGCTGGAGCACAAAAAAGAGCAAAATCCAGGTCTGGGGGACTCTCGGGAATCGAAGAGACCTGTACTTTCCTATTGCCATACTGAATCCATCTATCTGTATTCTTGTCAGTAGCAAACAGAATCACCTGATCGGCAGAAAAACCCCTCTCCTGCAAAACTTTTAGAGCTGTTCGCCCGACTAGTCCCGTTGCACCAACAATCCCAATTTTCAATAAATCTCGGTTCATCACATCCTTTCATAGTTTATCAGATTAGTGTAGTGGGAAAGCAGTTGTGAGATCAAATTTTATCCCTTGCCTCCCTGAAAATTGCTCCAACTTAATTTGTATACATCATTTATTCTGTAGAGCGAAAGCGGACGACACATAAGTAAATTTTCCCAATCAGAGTTGAATTCTCCCCTGAGATTTCACTTTTTCCCAAATAGTTGGGAACTTGACATTGTTTTTAGGAATACCTAACATTGAAATCCTATCGAAGTGGGTCCACTTCGTATGACAGGGTTACTCTGTGGTCAACTGATGTAGCTACCATAGAACGTTGAAAGCTAACACAATACATAATCCAATTTTTCTTTATCAAACTAAATAAGAAGGAGAGTATGCAATGGATTTTCCATCCGGATCAATGCCTGATGCCAGCAAAATTGAAGCGCCAATTCGTCATGTGGATCACATCACGTATGTTGCTGCAGCCGATCAGGAACGTAACTTTATCGAAACCTGGGAGAAGCTCGGATTTAAGGAAAGCTGGCGTGGCGGTTGTGAACGTTACCCTGCTACCCATATCGCCTTAATTGCCGGTATGAGCGATGAATTTCCCTGGGCTACCATGACTGGTCTATCTGTCAGTGACGACCCAGAATCACCTATCAACGAATTTGTACGACGTTATGGTCCTGGTGTTCAGCATGTTGCTTATAATCTCGGTCCCGAATCAGATATGGATGAAGTGTATGAGAATATGCGAGAGATGGGTTGGGATTTAATGACTCCGGTATTAACCTACCACGATAAAAATGGCGGAAAATTACGTCAGATGTTCATTGCACCTACCATTCCGTTCGGTCCGTTTGTTGAATTCATCCAACGGCTTCCCGGGAAAGATGGCAAGCCTTACGATGGCTTTGACCAGATGAATATAGACGACCTTTATGAGCATTACGATGAAATTAGCAAGCAACTCGATAAAAAGTAAGAACAGGGGATCCTATGAACTTTTCAATATTTTCCGTATCAGACTATTACCCGGATGCACATCCGAGTTATGAACAATTCTACAAAGATCAAATTGATCTCGCTCTATGGGCTGAGAAGTTGGGGTTTACTGGCTACTTTGCCGCTGAACATCATTTTCACCCATACGGTTTAATTCCAGACCCAACTTTGATTCTGACAGCCGTCGCCATGCAGACCACAAAACTGAAACTGGGTCCTGCAGTCGCGGTATTACCTTTTCACAATCCCCTTCGCGTGGCTGAACAGTATGCGATGTTGGATCAACTTAGCAAGGGACGATTGATTTTAGGGGTTGGCAGTGGTTACTTGCAGCATGAATTTGGTGGTTTCAGTTTGTCACCAGCTAACAAACGTGCGCAATTCGATGAAACTCTCGAAGTCATGGAAAAAGCCATTACCGGCAAGAAGTTTTCACACAAAGGTGAGTATTTCAATTACAAAAAAGTGCAGCTTCAAATCGGCACTTATGAAAACCGTGAGATTACACCCAAAATAGCGATACTGTCTGAGCTTGCTTCCTATTATGTCGGCAAACGAGGGTATGGCATCATGACCATTCCTTACGCCACTGTCGATAAAATTGAAGATGCCTCTGCCCTGTACAACAGTTATCGCAAGGGCTGGGCTGAAAGTGGCAAAGAAGGTAACGGTGAAGTATTTGCGGCGATTCATACTCATGTCTGCGATAATCCATCGGAGAAGAACGAGCTAAATAAACATCACATTGAGAAATATGTTTACAGCCGTCTCTATGCGAAACATTCGGATTATGATGAATGCTTGCGTCGTGGAGTAATCGCAAGTGGCACACCTGATGAGGTGACCGAGCAGATTCAACGGTTGATTAACACTGGCGTAGATCATGTAAAACTGTTGATGGCTTATGGAGCGATGCCACAGGAAGAGGTGAAAATTTCCATGGAACGTGTTGCAAAAGAAGTTATTCCAAACCTTGAACCAGCTCCGGTTAAAGCATAATCGTATTCTTGATAATAATAAATTCTATATCCGCCTGGTCATTCGACTGGGCGTTTTTTATGGTGGTCTTTAGCAGCCGTAACATGGAATCTTGCATTCCGGGCAAGAAATGCAGAACGAGTCCGACCTGACCTACTCATCCTTTTCAATACGAAGTACTCCTCCTCATCTGCGGATGCCCCCCCCTGCATAATCAGTAGAACAATAAATACTTCCTCTTTTAACAATCATTGCCGGGAAGACGATATGTGAGAATGCCATCCTGAAGTGTGACGCTCCAAAGGCAGACCCGATGCTCTGCATCGGGTCAAATGGACAAACTCACTTCTACTGCTCAATTTTGCTGTTGATAAATTATGATTCCTTGATAAAACAGCTCAATGATTTTTGCAAGTAAGATAAACTCTCATCCCCGGACCAACCTGCCGATGGAGGTTTTTTATTCTACTTCATGCCTGAAGACAACATCAATCAGCAAGTGACCATCCTCATCAACCGGATTTCCCATGAAGGGTGGTGCCTGGGTTCTAAAACGGAAATCATAATCGTAATCCTTGCCATACCCTGTTCCACCACAGTTTGAACGATGGACATACCCACGTCTTCTCTGAGCGATAGAACCTCGTATATGGATATTGCCACGTTCATCCTGATTGTTCTGGGGATTGTCACACCATCTATAAGGATCACCGACATCATTCTGATGTTCAATCGTAAACGATCCATTCAGAGCGAGCATAGCAGCACAGATAATAATACTGCAACTATCCTGATCGGGATAGTGTTGGTCACCGTTTCCCCTGCCATTCTTCTTAGTATCTGCAACAAAGATTGTCTGCTCACTAACCAGACCGAGACGATGTGGGAAATTCGATGGGATAGTATCACGCAGCGCATTAAAATTTGGATAATAACCATGATAGAGTAGATTGTCTATGAGGCGTAGATTTCCACTTGTTCCAATAGTCATGTTGCCCTGAAAACTTTCTCCAAAAATCTCTGCATCACCCTCAACAAAAACTCCGACCTGATCTCCATATTCGACCATTCCAACAGCAGCAAAGGGACCATCATCATCATAATCATCAGGAGTGCCATTGCTAGGATAAGGAGTCCCTCGTTGCCACTGATAAAATTCAAGCCACTCCTCTTTGGCAATGAAGAGGGTATTTAGCGTTCCTTCGCCATCAGTGATCCAGTGACCCTGTTCAATCGCTGCGTTGCGGAGTGGTTCATCGGTGTATGGGAATTCAACTCGGAGCACATTAAATTGGGGATCACGACTGAACCAGGGATTATATCCTGCACCCTGGATAAAATCATCTGCACATGAAGAAACGTCACCGTAAAACATGGGTCTGTGTTTTATTCCGATTTCATCATTCGAGTGAACTCTTCCCCAAAGTGTATCGTGCTGCCAGAACCAGATGACCTCATTAAAGTCGGTGATTTCCTGATCGGTAAGGTACATGTAATGTGCGAAATGCCTGAATTGGGCGATGATCTGCACTTTCTTACGTACTTCAGGACTTCTTACCCTGGAATTCGTTGTCGGGAGCTTAACAATCCCAGTAGCCTGCAACTCATAGGAAAACAATTTTCCATAGTTTACCGATGTTCTCGAATCACCTTTTCTGTATCCGACCACATCGGTATAATTGCCTATACTTTCACCCTGAAATTTGTATTCACCAGATCTGCCATAAAAAACCGCTGGTGGACTTTCATCCCCACGTATCTTACGGAGTTGCGGCAATAGTTCGTGATAGATGGCGTAATCAGCTACGTAGCTGGCTTGTGCTGAAGCGAGCATTCTTTGTTTCTGAACAGATTCAGAATACGCCCAGTTCATCAGCATGAAGCCGAGGGCTACTAAAAGGATGACAATAAAAACAGTGTTGATCAGCATGGTACCGTTACGTTCCCGCTGAAGAGATAATTTTGACATGGTGTCCCCCATATCGAAGAAGATTTATAGTGCACTTGTCGTAATTATTTGAGAATCAGTCTACCTCTATCACACGTATGATCCACTTAATGTCGTTCCCTCATGTATAATGAAGAACGCAGTGGCAAAATGGTCATTTCAGAAATATCGCGGGGATGTTTTACATCCGTATGAAACTACAGATGCCACAACATTTTAACGTTCGATGGGTGTAGTCGGCTCAAAGAGCCTATTACATATCACATCCAACATAGATAAAGTTCATCAAAACTGTGATTGAGTACAGGCACAGCGTTCAGAACATCTCAATAAATATAACAAGAATCAGCAGGTGGCTCTAGAAACCTACAAGTAGTAAACGTGAATCGCAATATGGAAAGAACAGAAAAGTCATGTTTTTTTAATTCGAGAGACAAAAGAGAGTCATCCTCAACTCTAAGTTAAAATGAAATATCTAACACAATTGGGAGGTATTATGATACGTTTTTTAGTTATTACAGCTTCTATTATACTGATATTTATATCTGGAACGATTGCATCCGAATCTCAAGATAAACCATTTGAATCACATTTTCCTGAATATGGCTTTACTCGTCATTTAGAGGGTATTTCCTATGAAGACGCATTGATAAAAGTTACAAATGAATTAAAGACAGAGGGTTTTGGTGTCATTACAGATATAAATGTAACGACAACGATGAAAAAGAAACTGGATATAGATTACCGGAAGTACTCTATTCTTGGAGCCTGTAACCCGAAGTTCGCACACAAGGCATTAGAGATTGATCCGTTTATCGGGTTGCTGCTACCGTGTAATGTCATTGTGATGGAAGATGAAAGTGGAACTGGGAGCATTGTCTCTGTGATATCACCAAAAGAAATGTTCAAGGTACTTGAAAACTCGGAGATGGAAGCCATTGCAGTGCAAGTTGAGATGAAGTTAAAGAACGTACTGGGAAATTTGTAGTAGATAATTCAAGTGATCACATGACACAAGTCCCGCAATATCCGAGGATGTTGCGGGACTTTTTTGTTTTATTTCTGGAGTTTTGTGGTGCATATTTTATTGAAGCTCAGCTTTTCAGTTCATCTCGATTCTTAAACTCATCGAGGGCTTCGGGATTCGCGAGTGCATCCATGTTTTTCACCTCTTCGCCATGAATCGTTTTGCGTACTGCCAGTTCGACAATTTTACCGCTGATCGTCCTGGGGATATCCTTAACCTGGAGAATTTTTGCCGGGACATGACGTGGGGTTGCGTTTTCACGGATGCGTGACACAATTATTGAGCGAAGGTCATCGTCCAAAGTCACTCCATCCCGTAGTTTGACAAACAGAATTACCCGAACATCATTCTCCCACTCCTGCCCGACAACAATGGAATCAAGCACCTCGGCAACCTGTTCCACCTGACGATAAATTTCTGCAGTACCAATCCGAACACCACCTGGATTTAGAACAGCGTCACTTCGTCCGTAAATGATTAAACCGCCATGGTCGGTGATTTCGGCATAGTCACCGTGACGCCAGACATTTTCCCAGGTATCGAAATATGCAGCCCTGTATCGTTCATCGCCTGGATCATCCCAGAAGTGTATTGGCGCCGAAGGGAATGCTTTTGTACACACCAGCTCACCCTTTTCACCTACAACGGATTCTCCCTGTTCATTCCAGACCTCAACTGCCATACCCAGTCCGCGTGTCTGAAGTTCGCCACGGTAGACCGGCTTAACTGGATTGCCCAAAGCAAAGCATGAGACAATGTCAGTACCACCGGAAATTGAGGAGAGTCGAACATCCTTTTTAATAGCGGAATAGACATAATCATAATTTTCTGGGACCAGCGGAGATCCTGTGGACAAAATAGCTTTCAACTCTGACAAATTGTACTTCTCACCCGGTTTCAGTCCTGCTTTTTCAATCGCAGAGATATATTTGGCTGAGGTACCAAAGACCGTCATCCCCTCTTTTTCTGCCATTTCCCAGAGTATGCCATCATCTGGATGTGTGGGTGAACCATCGTATAGCAGAATTGTTGATCCTACCGCTAGACTGGAAACGAGCCAATTCCACATCATCCAGCCGCAGGTTGTGAAGTAGAATATTTTATCGTCACGTTTCAAATCAGTATGGAGAACCAATTCCTTCATATGCTGCAAAAGTGTTCCGCCGATTCCATGAACGATGCTTTTCGGCAAGCCCGTCGTTCCACTGGAATACATGATGTAAAGCGGATGACTAAAAGCATTTCGATCATATTGAATTTCGTGGGCTGGTTGATCCATGAAAGATTGCCATGTGGAGGTATCTCGTGGAATATCGGCAATATCATCTGAGCTCATGATGTAGGGTAGCACGATAACTTTCTCCAGCGAATCAAGTTCGGAGGTTACCTGTTTTACACGTTCATGAAGATTAATTTCTTTACCACCATAGTAATAACCATCCACAGTAAACATAATTTTTGGTTTGATCTGTCCGAAACGATCGATTACACCTTTTACACCAAAATCTGGAGAACAGGACGACCAAACTGCTCCCATGCTTGCGGCAGCGAGCATGGCGATAATGGTCTCAGGTATATTTGGCATGTAACCAACGATACGATCTCCGGTTCGTACACCGATCTCATCGAGGGCAAGAACGAGACGTGCAACCTGATCATAGAGCTCGTCATAAGAAAGCTCGCGCCTATCTTTGCGTTCATTCCAGAAGACAAGTGCGGGTCGGTTATCACGATACCTCAATAGGTTTTCGGCAAAATTTAATCTTACCTGCGAAAACCATTTAGCCCCCGGAAACTTCTCAAGCTCTTCTACCACAGGGTCAATCTCCCCATCATGGATAATGTCAGCGTAGGTAAACATATATCGCCAGAATTTATCCGGGTGGTCAACAGACCAATGGTAAAGTTCATCATAATCGTTGAAAAACTGATTCTCCCGGTAAGAAATTAACCGCAAAAAATCTGTCATATTTGATGAATTGATCAGGTTGTCATCTGGAGTCCAAATGGGTTCACTCATAGAAATCTCCGTCTTGGGGTGAAAGTTGTAGTCGCAAAAATAATTTTACCTCTTGGCGTATTTATTGAGTCTATCCTGCTTTTCTTCTGGTGAAACTTCTTCAATATGTGTTGCGAGCCACCAGAAATTTCCCTGGCTGTCTTTGACACCGGCATTGCGATCACCATAAAACTGATTTGCTGGCTCCATGATAATCTCAGCCCCAGCCATGGCAGCTTTTTCGAAGGATTCATCCACATCTTTGACATAGATATACAAGCAGGTGGGCATGGGCTTCCAATCAGCGGTCGCATTTCCAATCATTATAATCGAATCGCCGATCTGAATCTCAGCATGACTGATATAACCATCCGGGTGTTTCAATTGTTCGATCACACGCGCACTGAATGCTTTTTTTGTAAAGGAGACAAGCTTGGGGATGTCCTTTACAATCAGATATGGTGAAACAGTGTGATAACCTTTTGGCTGATTCTTTACAGGCATATTTTACCTCAATATTGAATATGGTTCAGAACGATTGTGACATTTAAATAAGTCATCACCAGGAACTTACTGACCAAGTGATCTGTCTATCTGTATGCGTTCGAATAAGATGTTTATTTCTCAGCGAAACCGTATCTATTTTATAATTGTAACCTCTATATTATCAATACTTTTCTGGATCCCGGCCCAACTCATCACCGGGATGACGCGACCGATATCGCATTCTCAGTCAGCCTGTATTGCGAGATTGCTTCATATTCGTTCGCAATGATAATCGTTTTCCAGCGATGACTAATTTATGATCGCAACGAAAAAAGTGACCTCACTGTCTTCGTAATCCAGCTTGAATCAAATCGTGCAATCTCAGTAACCCGACACACTGTTGACGTTCATTTACCACAGGTAACACCATGATCTGGCTGGGACGGTTTTCCATGATGAGTAGCGCATCAATGGCTTTTGAATCCTGATGCACATGCACTGGATCTTTAGTCATCACATCACTCACAGCGGTTTCCAGGAAATCAGAAGCACGGTTTTGGATACCCCGTCGGACATCTCCATCGGTTACTATACCAAGCAATGACTGTTTCTCATCAACGACACTAACTCCGCCCAAAGCGGTGTGTGTCAGCTTATCGAGCACATCAGACATAAGCTCATCCGGCAATACCGTTGGGTTATCCGCACCTTTATACATGAGATCAGACACTGCCAGGGTGAGTCGTTTACCTAACATGCCCCCCGGATGATTTTTTGCAAAATCATCGGGTGTAACACCCCTGATCTGCATAAGAACTGCAGCCAGAGCATCCCCCATGAGCATAGTAACAGTTGTAGAGCTGGTGGGGGCTAATCCAATGGGACATGCTTCTCGTTCTACGCTCACATCGAGCCAGATATCCGCCAGACGAGAGAGACGGCTATCTTCCGCTCCAGCCATTGCGATTAATTTTGCTTTGCGAGCTTTTAACATCGGGATGAGGTCGAGTACCTCGTCAGTTTCACCAGATTTGCTGATGAGAACAACAATATCGCCTGGGCTGACCATCCCAAGATCACCATGCATGGCATCCGCAGGGTGGAGAAATAAGGAAACAATTCCAATTGATCTTAATGTCGCTGCGACCTTTGAGCCAACAATACCACTTTTTCCGGCTCCTACAAAAATTACTTTTCCCTGGTTCTCATGAAACGCTTTTACAGTTGCGACAAAACCATCTCCAAGACGGTCTGCAACTGCCTGTGCAGCTTGAATTTCAAGGTTGAATATTTCTTTTGCTCGATTGAGGATATTTTCACGGGTTATACTGTTGTCTTCATGGTTCATCTTCTTCTATATACCTTTTGAGTATTGAATATTTGGAATATCTGTGTGCTTGACTCAAATTGAGTTGTAACCTAATTTAGTTTTTAACTTGTTGTCCCTTCTACTCTTCTGAAGCGATTGCAAGGTTTCGCCCGGGGAAATTTTCCCCTAAGTTCCCAGATTACTGATTTACTTACCGGAACATCATATCCAGACACATGTTCAGGACGAAGTGAAGATAATGCATTTTACGGTAGTACGTGCAATATATTTGAAAAGATTCCACTATCGAAAGAGATAACCTGGATTATGTTGCCTATCTACTGATGAGTAAAAACTAATCACAAAAACGAACCCTTTCAGAAGAGAAAGATTAATTCAATGAGTGTTGTAACGCAATCAGATTTTTTTAATGAGCTGGATGTTTGCGTTGAGAAGTTGCGATCCCATTTTTTATCTGATAAATATACAAAACGTTTTCATCCGGCAGATATTGAGTCTGCTGTCACACTTTATATTCGTTCAGGTGGGAAACGCCTTCGTCCCGCAATTTTATTCTGGAGCTGCGGTGCCCTGGGTGGAAAAGTGGAAGCTGCAACCCCGGCTGCAGCGGCGGTGGAAGTATTTCATACGTGGACTCTGGTACACGATGATATCATCGACCGCGATGATATGAGACGCGGTGGTAGCACAGTTCACGAACATTTCAGACAGATTGCTCACCAGACCTATTCTGGAATCAATCAGTTCGACGCTTCCCACTATGGCATCAGTGTAGCTATTCTTGCGGGTGATGTTCAGCATGGTTGGGGTATTTCCATGATGACCGAGCTTACTACAGAATGGCAGCTCGATCCTATGGTTACGATTCATTTGATCAATGACCTTGACACTGAGGTATTAAACAAACTTGTCGAAGGTGAAGTGTTGGATATCCAGTTCTCGCACATGCCGGTTCACGACTTGAGTGTTGACTTGATCGAAGAGATGCTATGGAAAAAAACTGGTGTCCTTTATCGATTTTGTGCACGTGCCGGTGCACTTATTGGATTAGGTAGAATGGAACGTGAACATCCGCATGTAAAGGCGCTGGAGGGATTTGCCAGTCGTTGTGGTATAGCTTTCCAATTGCAGGATGATGTTTTGGGTATCGTTGGAAATTCTGCAAAATTGGGTAAGCCGGTAGGTAGCGACATTCAAGAGGGTAAACGTACCACGGTTGTTTACTATGCGTATGAGAACGCCGATAAGGATGAGCAAAATTTTATAGCTCATACTCTCGGGAATCCGAATGCCACCGAAACAGAGATACGTAAGACTGCCGATATTCTCGTGAACAGAGGGGGAGTTGAATTAACACAGCAACGTGCAAAGAAACATATTGATGAAGCT
>JAIOHU010000284.1 GCA_019912845.1 bacterium | reverse complement strand
CTGCTAGAGTATCCTCATTTTGCTCATTTTCTGAAATGTGAAGACTGTCCGGAATTGCTGAATTATCGCTCATCTCCGCTGCTTCTTTTACACTAGTCGTATCAGAAATGGCGAGAGTTTCGGTTTCACCTTCGCTGGAATCAGCAATAACTATTTCCTCATCAGTAGTCACAGTCGAGTCATTCACAGTCTGAACCATCTCAAGCTCGGGAGTATTGCTCGAGTCAATTCTTACAGAATTAGTGTCGACAGTACCCACAACCTTGCTGGAATCAACCTGAATCGAAGGTTCTTCGAATTCATTCTCCACTATCAATTCACCGGGAATAACATTCTCTATATAGGAGGAATCTGTGGTAACAACTGCGAGTTCATCAATCGCGAGTGAATCTGAATCAATATCCTCGGGTATGATTACTTGATCCAATATTTCTCCAGTTTCCAAAGAATCTATTTGAACAGTATCAGGATTAGCGTCACTCTCATTATCTGAGACAGCAGAAGTATCAGGAATCAGAGCAGTTTCATCAATGCCATCAGTTGATTTCAAGGAATCAATCGCTCCACTATCGACAGACTCTTTCTCGACAGCTATAGCTGAGTCACCTTTTGCAATACTGAGTGAATCGGCTGCTCCCCCATCAGGTCTGGAAATCTCATCGAGTTTCGCTACTTGTGGACCGACCACAGTTGAATCAATCGCTATACTTCCATCTGTGCTATCTTCAGCAACTACAACTTCCTCTTCCGGGATTTCTTTCTCGAAAAGTTCTGGATTTGTTCGACGGAGTTCCTGATCACGTAAAAATCTTATTCGCTCGAGTGGATTCATCGCATCGATATCGACAACTTCACCCGATGAAAGAGAATCTTCTTTCAGAGTTGCCAGGGAGTCAGCTCCCTCATCATCCTCCATTTCAATTTCTTCTGGTTTTTCAGGTTCAGCAATACTGTCATACCACGCCTGTTCCCAAAGCGGACTGAGCTTGAGGGTATCAATTGCCAGTGAATCGTAATAACTCGCTTTAAAGAATAAACTTGTATCACTTGGTTGAATGGGATCAGCGATGAACTTCTCAGTTAAATCCATACGAGCTAAAGTATATCGTCTCGTTTTTCCAAGTTCATCCACTCGTTCAATGACAGTCAGGAGGGAATCTGCTTTTTCAGCATACTCGCTCCCAGCTTTTGCCACCCTGGCTGCATCGAGTGCTTCTTTCGCTTCCTCACGTCTCTCATCATAATTCAGAAGTAACATTGCACGTTCATAATGAGCGCGTGAAGCCTCTGGAGAGCGTTTGTATTCTTCCGATACTCGAACCAATTCCTCAATAGGTTCCTCGTCTTCCCCAAGTTTTGCTTCAACAACTGCCAGCAAAACTCTGACTATGCCATGCTCCTCGTAATAACGTTTGTCCTTTAGTAGTTTCCTGAAAATTTCGGCTGCATTTTCTATATCACCCGACTTAAGGAGCGATTCACCATAGAGTAAACTCGCTTGAAACTGCATTGCTTTGGTCAACTCAAATTCAACTGCATGCGAGAGATGATTAACAGCTCTTTGCCAACGTTGCTCCTTAAATGCTGATTCACCCGCACGATACCAGGCTTCACCGATAGTCTCATCTTTTGCTGTGGAATTGGTTATCTCGAGAAATCCCTCTTCTGCTTTGCGGTATTGTTCATCGACATAGTACAACTCAGCTAACGCGAAATATGCTCCACTGGTCAGCTCAGGGTCATCAGTGTCCGCAATCAGGGATCTTAACACAGACGTAGCTTCCTGCCGTTTTTTCATCGCAACCATAGTACGTCCCAACCAGAGACGGGCTTCCAGAGTGTTTGGGCTGTCAGGATAGTTGGCTAACAACTCTTCGAATTTACGTTTTGCTTTGAAGTGTTCTTCGAGCCAATAATAAGACTGACCCATGATGAAAAGAGTTTCGGAGATATATTTTGAATCTGGATAGAGTTCGACCAATTTTGCGCCAGCATCCACAGCTTTGCTGTATTGCTGGGGTTTGGCTTTGAGGTCTGTTGTACGTTCACGTTCTCGTTCACCCTCAGCAAAATTATGCTTCGTGTTATAGAACGCGTTAAAATACATACAACCATTCAACCCGAAGAGTAGAACTGACAGGAAGAGTAATGGTGCTGATTTGGATAGAGGTATCCTGAAAAAATGCTTCACAGAGATGCTTCCTATAAGTCTTTTAATGCTGCCACAATCTTCGGAAGTGCGACACCTGATGCCTCACGGATGGAGATATCTGTCAGTGGCGATAGTTCAGTAACCTCAGGGTTTATTTCAACCAGAAACGCCCCTGCATCCTTCGCAATATAAGGCAATTGTGCAGCAGGGTATACAACTGCTGATGTCCCGATGGAAAGGAAGATATCACAACTTTCTGCTGCTATCCAAGCGGTTTGTATAGCATCCTCCGGCAACATCTCCCCGAACCAGACAACGTCGGGACGAATCAATCCACCACAATCGCACTTCGGCAAGCTTCCCTGCTCAAAGACTATAGACCCCTCCTCGAAAAATTTACTGCATTTATGACACTTGTTTCTCTGGATATTGCCATGCAATTCGACAACATATTCATTGCCGGCAACCTGATGCAAATTATCCACGTTTTGTGTGATTAATGTAAAACGGTTAAGAAGAGTATCCAATTCCACTAGAGCATAGTGCCCGGGATTCGGTTTAACTTTGCTTATCAGATCACGTCTCCACTGATACCACTCCCAGACACGTTCCGGGTTCCTGATGAAAGCGTCAACATTTGCAAGCTCTTCCGGTCTGAATTTGCTCCACAAACCATCGGCCTCTCTGAAGGTCGGAACCCCGCTCTCTTTACTAACACCAGCACCGGTTGACACCACAACATGATTTGCTGAGAGCAACCTCTCCGCGATTGCTTGATACTGATCTCTTGACTGCTCTCTCATAATGGTATAAATTCCGTGTCTTGTGATAAAATTATGAAGTTCAACTCAAGGATAAGTGAAATGCCTCAACATAAGTCTTGTGAAAAACGGATGCGTACCTCAGCAAAAGCCCGTATTCGTAATCGTTCCTATCGTGGTCAGATGAAACGGGCGATTCGCAGTGTGCGAGAAGCTGGCAATAAAGAGGAAGCTCAGACCAACCTGAAAAAGGCGATGGTCGTGTTAGACAGCCTCGCAGGAAAAGGAATCATCCATAAAAACCGAGCTGCTGATAAAAAGAGCCGCTTGAATGCTTTTGTCCAGGCGATGCCCTCCTAAGCATTCAGTTTTAAAAGTACGGAAGATATCTCAAGGAATCCAGAAGGGTTCCTTTTTTTGTTTGTTATTTCCAGTTGGTCTATATGCCTGAATCCATCTGGATAAAAGCAAACAGGGTTGCCTCAGGTTTCCCTGAAGCAACCCTGCTTTTCGGCTGCTGGGTAATTCTTAATGAATACTATCTTTGCACGACCAGAATCTGGTCATCCTCAAAAACAACATTGTGGGCGACATCGGTATCTTCATAAATTTCAAGGTCTAATCCGAAGGGAAGATTATAGGTAACCCATACATCAACCATCTCACCTTCTAATTCGGCTGGTTCAAATTTCCAGTTGTCTACAGCATCAATCGCACTATCCACTGCATATTTGCTGGTGCGATAGAGCACTTTCGCTTCCTCAACATCACCCTTCTTATTCACAAGCATCGAAACAGTGACATAACCCTCTACTTCTCGTTGGTTATCATAGAAGACTCGTTCCGGACGTTCCATATTCACTGGAACAGGAGCCTTATAACAGGCTTTCGCTGATTCTTCACAATATTCGGAATCCACATTAGAAATCTCACCAGCAAATACGCTACCTGCAACCAGCATCATCATAGCTGCAACAATCATCATTAAATTACGCATTTTCATCATCTACTCCCTTATGATAAGTTCATTTCAATCATTTGCACTTGCCCAGGAATTTGCAAAGTGTGTGCCAAAACGAGAACAACCCCACAAACCATTGTTATACAATTACTTAAGAATCGTTTGAAAGAATGAAGAAGGTTTATTATTGAATGAGTGTTGCATTCGGCTGAATACAACTGTGAAGGAATTGTAGCATGTTGAAACACTGAGAAGATTATTGAGAGTAACTTATGGCGCAGGTTCTTTCATCGACACTACAGCTTGCTCATGATCCAGGAGATATCTTTTCCGTTCCAGCCCACCGCCATACCCAGTCAGGGAGCCATCACTACCGATCACACGGTGGCAGGGAATGATAATCGAAACTCGATTCGCTCCATTGGCATTGGCGACCGCACGTACCGCACCTGACTTTCCGATTCTTTCAGCTTGTTCCCGATAGCTTCGTGTCTGTCCAAAAGGAATCTCACGCAATACGTTCCACACAGATTTCTGAAAATCGGTACCATGAACATCGAGGGAAACATTGAACTCCGTACTTTCTCCCCTGAAATAATCCGCGAGTTCTTTACGCAATTGCGAAAAATGCTCATGATCTGCATACAACAACTCAGCCCGTAATGCCTTTCGCACCTGGCTAAGTTGACTGTTCAATGCTCGCCGATCCACAAAATCAAGTAGACAGATACCTGCATCGGTTGCTCCTGCCAGCATGGGTCCGAGGGGAGTCGATATTCTCGTGATCCGGATAACGTTTGTCTTGTTGCTGGATCGAGGTGTTGATTTGATATGGTTTCCCCAGGCTGATGCAAATCCGCTGAATGATTCATACCCAGCATCGAAGGCGCTCGCTGTAACACTTGAACCCTGCTTGATCAGATCGTACGCAAGACTCACCCGCATTGCTCTCAACCAGCCCTGGAAAGTGATGCCATGATTTTGTTTGAACCAGCGACGTACCCAAGCAGGATCAATCCCCTGCTTTCGTACCTCAGCATCTGAGAGTCGCGGAACTTCCATCTTGCCGAGAATCTCTAAAAGTTTGAAAATTTCCTCTGGAGGATTTCCTACCTGCTCCAATGGGCGACAACGTTTGCATGGACGATATCCATTCAGCATCGCCTGTTTTACATCTGGATAAAATTCAACGTTCTCACGTTTTGGTTTACGTGCTGGGCATTTAACACGACAGAATATCCCGGTCGTTTTTACTGCAACGATAAAAATACCCTCATAATTGCTGTCTCGATTTAACATCGCATCGTACATAATATCTTCAGCAGGCAACGAACGATCTACGAATGTCCCTTGTGTGTGATCGTGTAGTGGGAGTCCTGCTGTTTTAGTTGATTTCACAGTATTCCTCTGGAAGTCTAAAATGAAATAATTGTGTAGGCTGCTGAATTGGTTAAATATCGATCCTACTGGTAGAATATTAAGGAAGGATTTGGCAGAATGCCTCCGAAAAATGAACATGGTTGTTTGGTTATCTTCGCTGAGTAGTTTTCAGCACTGAATCTCATATAATTCTACTCGTGTTAATACCTTCAGAATTATTTCCGTTCCTCAATAACAGGATATTATAATAATCCAGTCAAAAGTTCTGTTTTCAAAAATGAACTTCGTAGCTCAGCAAAGGAACAATCGGCAGGAGTTTCAAGTCGCTGATTTCAGCCGGATTTTCATTCGTGTTGATATTGCGTTGCCAGTAACTGCGGCGGTTGTAAGCATTGTAAATGCTTATATTTACTCTCGCGGGAAGCGAGAAAAATCGATGCTGATAGGTGAACGTTATATCGAGACGATGGTCTAAAGGAAAACGATAGTTATTGCGTGTTCCGGGAAGAAAAGTACGACCATCATCAGGTGAAAACTCAGGCGGAAGGAAGGCATATCGTGTTGTGTATATACCCAAAGGCTGAGTAAAACCCTGACCGGTGTGGAATAACCATGAAACGGACATTTCCCACTTATCAGTCAACTCATAAATTGCGACTGCGGTGAAATCATGTCGTC
>JAIOHU010000283.1 GCA_019912845.1 bacterium | reverse complement strand
GCCCTGGATTTATCCAGGGTCTAATATGTCTATTAATAGAGCTATTAAACTGAGGTACGGCTGAGTGTAAGCATTGGGATTGTCAGCGAGTGAATGACAATGAAAATCGCCAGAATAAGACCTTCCTATCGCAGAAATACTATCTTTTGTAGGCCCAATCGATTGCCCTTCGATTTAACTTCTAAAAAATAGACACCACTACTTAGCGGTTTATCTCTTAGATATATTTCATGGACTCCGCGTTCCAATGTTTTATTGTTGCTGGAAACAGCTCTGCCCTGAGGATCATATATGGAAAACGAGTATGTGGCTGGAACATCCACTTGTACTGACACATTTATTTGATTATTGAAGGGATTGGGATAACAAGAAAGCAAAAAAACATCCGGTTGATTTTCTCTATTGTGTATTGAGTTGAACTCTGAAACAGAGATATGCCATTGAATTGAGTCTTGAGCGTTAAATAAATCTTCTACGAACCCTGTTATCATAATGGAACCTGAAACAACATTGAAATGGTGAATATAATGACTATCTTGAGCTACCGTATTGTTGTCGACTTTGAAGAAATATGCAAGCTGTAACTCCTCTGGATCCATGGCACCAATTCTAAATTCTAAAGAATCTCCCTCTATCAGGTCAATTTGTAATTCTTCTGGTTCGGAGTAGTTTATTCTTGGTGGTTGATTTCTGAAGGCTGGTCTTGGTGAATAAATACGTTGCCCTTTGTTGTTGTTTCCGGGCTGACCCCATTCTATTAGTTGATCTCGTATGTCCATGCGATAATCCCATAAATATATTTCATTCAAGCCCGTATTTTGAACAATATATAATGTTTGGCCGCTGGCTGAAGGAAAAATAGCTGCAGTTGCGGCCCAAGCCACTTGTTGTTCGGGAATCCCAACATTAACGGGGAATCCCCCTAGTGGAATAACACCTTCCTTTCCAACCAATGAACTTGTCCCAATTCCTACCTGCAGATGAAAAAGCTTAGCCAATGTTTGTGGTGTGACGCTTCGAATAATTGATATTGGTTCATAATGAGTGTAATACACATTTTCAGCTGGCCAACCCTCTAAATATGTACCATCCAGTTCTACCACATGTGTTCGGGTATCATTAGAACTATCGTTTAACAGTATCTCTGGGACCCCGTCACCGTTCACATCCCCGACGGTAATCATTATTGCACAACTAGCTGTAAAATGGTTGTCAAGATCAAACGGAAAGCCGTCCAGCGGCAAACCAGTTTCTGTCCATACAAACAATGATTCCTCAGAGGCTGTAGCTATAACCCAATTTTCCCTGTAAGGAATAAGAACTGGTGGTGGGGACCAATTTCTCGCTGACGTGAATTGAACAGGCCATCCTGGTAAATCAATTTCACCGTCTAAAGTTCTAGCATATATATGTGTTCTAGTTACCCAGAATAATGTGACTTCATCAAAAAGTGGTGATGTTCCAACAAGTGGACCCGCTGAAGGATTAGGTGTGCCTTCAATAAGCCAGGGGAAACCGTCCAAGTTTGATCCATCATGCTGGACTACATGAACGTTATCAGTAGCAAATATTACTTCGTCGTCACCATCCATATCCACGTCTTCAAGAACAATAGAAGATTCATTCAGCGTGTTTGGCCAAAAATCACCCCTAAATGTAAGGTCGGCTGAACCATCTAAACGCAGTTTTTCTAGTCTTTTTAGTGGTGCCATTCCCGACCATCTACGCAGTCCAATAATAATATCTGGGACCCCGTCACCTTCAAGGTCGCCGATGTATGGTCCGCATCGGATTCTCAACGAATCATATTCTTGTGGCCAACCAGGAAGAAAGTTTCCTTCTAAATCTACAACTGCTAATGATGTCCAGGTGGAAAAGGCTATCAATGTGTCTTCGTTGAATTCAAAAAATGTTATACAATCAAGTATAGGCTGACCCGTATCATGATGAATTGGTATATCAACAGGCCATCCATCGTGGATGGAAATTTGAGAATAACAGTGAGATGAAATAGCAATTATTATACAATAGAATAGGATAAAAAAGAGTTTGTACTTCATTGCAGACCTCTCTGTATCTTCCAAAATCTATGATATAAACTTGCAAGAACCAACCTATTGATGCAGTATTAGAGACGGCTCGAGAATGGGTTTAATTCTTGATCTATGAAGCATTGGACAAGTCCAATGCCAAAAGTCAGCGAATGTATGTATTGTCACTATTGCTGTTGACGCAATTTAGTTGCGAAGATCAATCCTAGCACCCCACATAACCCTCCTCCAAAACCGATTATCAGAAAGAGTAGAGGAGCATCAATAACTTCAAGGACATAGCCTGTTAGTCCTGCACTTATAGCAGACATACCCACCACCGAGAGGTTGACAAGTGCGAAGATTCTACCTGTCATATTTGCGGGAATGATCTGTTGAATCAAGGAGGTACGGCTGACAGTAAGCATAGGGATAGCCAGAGAGTGTATAACAATCACGATGGCGAGAACAGGAAGCGTAGAAACAAAATAGATAGGAACAAAGGTGATTCCATCGAGAATCATACCCACCAGCAAAACTGTCCCTTTTCTGAAACGACCACCCCATTTCAGCAAGGCGAGGGTACCTAGAAGCATACCGACTGCATAGCACGCCTGCACCAGTGCATAGGCTTCAGCACCCAGCATCAGATTTTTCTTGACCAGAACTGGAGTACCGACCAGTGCCGGTCCCATGATAAAAATGTTATCGGCTATTGTGATGAGTAACAGGGGAAAAATTACGGGTTCACGTACTGTATAGCGAAGTCCTTCCAGTATCTCAGACAAACCAATATCATATTTTTTGCGGTAGGTTTTATTTTGATTACTAGCTGGTGAAGTTGTAGTTACAGAAACTGATAAGTTGATCAGGTATACGAAGAAAAATGAGAGTCCATACGCAAAAGCATCGGCTGTAAACAGGTGTATTTTGCCTATGCTGTGTAACAAACCAGCCGCCAAAGCCGGACCGAGCAAGAGCGAGAATTGCCATGATGTCTGAACTAAAGAATTCGCGCGAAGTAATCCAGCCTGGGGGACAATTTGCGGGATGAGTGAATCCCTCGCCGGGTTGAAAAATGTTGCTGAGATTGCTGTGATAAACGCCACTCCTGCCAGTAAGCCAGGTGAAAGCAAGTCAAAATACCAAGCCAGTGGAACAATGAGGACAGCAAAAGAACGGATTGCATCTGCGGTTAGCATGATTGTACGGTGGTTGAAGCGATCAGCAACTACACCAGCGAACAGCGACAGCAGGACAGCAGGAAGATAAGATGCCATCGCAACCAGACCGGTTACCGATTCAGACCCGGAAAGTTCAAGTACCAGCCAGAGCAGCCCAATCTGGAAAATCGAATCCCCCGATTGGCTGATTGTCTGTCCAATCCAAAGAAAAGTCAGGTTACGGTTTTGAAACACACGCTTTAAAAAAATTGCGTTCTCCGATACGTTCTTCACGATGATAGTGGTCTGTCTCACATGCTTA
Source organism: bacterium (assembly GCA_019912845.1). Classification (GTDB taxonomy): domain Bacteria; phylum Electryoneota; class Electryoneia; order Electryoneales; family Electryoneaceae; genus JAIOHU01. The sequence continues at coordinate 187 of JAIOHU010000283.1, read as the reverse complement.
AATTGGCATTGGACTTGTCCAATGTTTAATAACTCAAGTAATGGACTTAGTACCTATCCCTAATTAGTATTGCTCTGAGAGCTGAGAATATTTACTTTCCCTCCTGAACTTACAGGAGGTCGTTATGGCATTAAAAGAACAACTTATTAAACCCTGGATTTTGACAGATGACTTGTGGAAACGCTTT
>JAIOHU010000282.1 GCA_019912845.1 bacterium | reverse complement strand
CCATTTAAATTCTCTGCCAATCCACCTCTCGCGACAAATGGTCGACTCCCCTCTATCCAGACAGGACGAACGATCGCACCATCAATACTATCGGCTCCAACATGGATTTCAAGAATCATTGATGGATGACATTCATTTTGTCCGAGGTCGAATGCGAAATTCCCGAGACAATGGGCGATCAGCTTATTATTATAAATTTCTACACCCTGAATAATATGTGGGTGGTGGGTTATTACCAGGTCTGCTCCCATATCAACAGCATAACGTCTGAGATAAACTTCACCAGTGTCAGGAATAACATCATAAAATACGTAATCATCTGGATTTACTTCATCTACGACTTCCAGTCGTTGTTTATCCCCTGTTCGAGGTTCACGTTTGTATTCGCTTCCACAATGTACTTGCAACATCAGGATATCACTGTTTTCTGCCGCAAGCGGAACAGTCTCCGCAATTGATGTACGACTCCACATTGAAAAACCGGGACGATTTCTTCCTGCGTCAAGGAAAGGATAAGGATTGGCATAATTATACCTTCCATCACGATTACAGTATGCCAACACAGCCATATTTTTTCCACCAGCGGACATATTCAGCACACGTCTTGCCTGAATATCATTATCGCCGACACCCGCCCAGGCAATACCATAAGAATCCAACGTCTCCATTGATTCATGCATACCCTCTACCATGTAATCTAGGATATGATTGTTCGCCAGGGAGGCATAATCAATACCTGCATTCACCAATCCCTGTACGTCGTCGGGGTATCCCTTGAATACGATTCCTTTTCGTGGATGCTGATTGTTGCCGTATGTTACGGGGCTCTCCAGATTACACATCGTTATATCAGCAGCCTGCAGGTAATCAGTGACACCTTCAAAAATATAGTCAACACCATAATCCTGGATCATATTCTGCATACTTCGCCCGAAAATGATATCGCCCACACAACTAATCGTAAAGTCGGATTGCAGGGTCAAGGGTGAATCAATTACCGTATCTACAAAATATCCCCATTCAGTACCATCATCGTCAACTGAAAGGGCAACTTTCCATTTTCCACCCCTGGGATAGGAATGTACCGGGTTTTCCTCTCTGGATACTTTTCCATCACCGAAGCTCCAACGGAATTGTAAATTTGGACTATCATTGTCAAGACTGAGGTTGAGGAAATGAACCTCCAGTGAATCTTGTCGATTTGAATTGACGTGCCAGGAAAATGCAGCATCAGGAGCCAAAGGCATGGCATTTGTTGCATCTCTTAAATTATCAAACCTAATATCTCCATATTCCCAAGCGTTCCTGTCATCATTATCGTTAACATAAAAAATTCTATCTATAAGTGGTTCAGAATCGAATCTATTCATCCAATCTTCGCCCACAGGCAGATAGATGGTTACCCACTCATCTTCATCAAACCAACCGTGATAAGTGCTTACCCATCCCTCCCAATTCGTTTGACCTTCTCCCCAAAGAACATACATGAGATCATCGACACCATTACCTACACCGATCATGCCTAACCGACCGATATCTCGCAGAAAGACATCTACCGCCCAGATTGTACTGTCAGCAAGCATAACTGGTTCAATCCCCTGAACCTTCCAGGTATTTCCAGTTAGACGCAGGAAATAGCCCTCGCCGTCGGTACCACCATTCATAAACTCATAGTCATTGGGATCATCATCTTCACCCGGGAAGCTGGTCAATTCAACATCGCCCGTATTAAACGATTCAATGCTGACCGTTTCATCAGGAGTCGCACCCGGAATCCAGGGAATAACCCTGTAAAATATCTTGTCGTACGATAATCCTTTTGCTTCTCTATCCAGGAAGGTTGTATTCGAGGTCATGGCAAGTGTATCGGGTTCCAGCATCATCGGATCATTCGACCGCACCACGAGCCAACGAGTTTGATACTCAGGTGCTGTCCAGGAAACTTCAATTCCATTGGGAGTTTTTAGAACCTGAACCTGTGGAATATCCTGAGCTAAAAGGGTAAAAGCATTGGATAGAATAAGTATCATGCCCAATAAAAACGAGATCAAAAGCCGTTTTTTCTGGGTATCAATGAATCCTTTGAAGCCTGGTTGGAATTCGTTCATTTTATTTTCCACACACATAGTCAATACTTACCCTCCACAAAGTTCCCGCCCAAACGCACATTCAATAAATGTAATGTACTTAATGATTATATTCAATTCCAAAATTGATAAATACTGGAAATACCTCATGGTTGAGATTTGTAAAATGATTCCGACTCAACGGTATTTTACTTGATCTAACCTAAATAATCATCGTAAATTTTCGTTTGCTCGTTCAACAATGTTTTAGCCAGGGTGGTTGGTTTGAATTGGGTAGCAAAGCATGAGTGATCAAAAAAATATTTCGTTTGAAATATTATCCTACCAACCAGACCGTTGGTTGATCGCTACCTATTTCGAGGAGCGAGAATTAAAAGATGTTACCCTCCTCGAAGGTATCCAGAGTATCAAAAGATCACTCGCTGAAAAAGTTAATGTCCCTCCCACCTTGTTGTTTTTCGAAAGCCTGGTCGAAAGAAAACGCATTGATGATAAAATCAAGGTCATCTTTGAAATCATCCGAAAAAAGGTTAAAGGTGGTCGATCTGTAGTTCGTACAGAACCTTATACCAGTCCAGAGGGGTACATCATACCAGAGATGCGTGCTCTGATTGACCTCTACTATGTCGACCCATTTGATAACCCAATCACTTATGACAAAATTCTCGAAGAGATAATGAGGTCGAAGGTTGATGAATCCCTCATCGATTTTGATGAGTTGGAGGAAACTTTTGAACAGGTTGTTCTAGACCATTCTTTTCATAAAGATTATCTCCTTGCTGAAGGTGAACCACCGGATATCGGACCTTCGGCTGAAATCGAGTATACCTTTTCCGCTGAAAATGTTGAAGCGAAAATCAATAAATTGATGGGAGTAACAAAAGTATACAAAGATGACCTGCTCTGTACCGTTCAACCCGCTCTTCCCGGCGCAGAAGCTGGATATGATATCTTTGGCAAACGAATTGACCCCTTACCCGGAAATCCCGCGGAATTGATCGCTGGAAATGGAACACGTGTCACGTTGGATGGAACATCATGTTTCGCAACTGAAGATGGAGTGACAGTTGTAACCAGGCAGGATATTAAACGTAACGATCCTGTATATAATTTTGAGCGTACCGTTACAACAGTTAAAATTGCAGTAGAACCCATTCGGATTGTAGATGGTTCTTCGGTGACTGATCTGGAGACTGAAGAACACTTGGAAATACGTGGCAGTTTGAGAGAGAACGCCCGGGTAATATCGAAGGGCAAGGTGTTCATAGATGGCGAAGTAAGTGCAGGTTCGGTGGTCGAATCTGTGGATGGTATGGTTGTCACCGGAGCGATTACGGGTAGTGCAATGAATACGACTGGTGATTTCCACGCAGGTGGAAACATATTTTCATCAGAACTGCAGAGTGGTGAAACATTGGAAGTTCGTGGTATTGTGACCGATTCAATTCTGCGAGGGAAAAGCGTTGTTATCAATGAGGCTCATGGCAGCAAAATTTATGCGGTCCAGAAGGTCGATATTGGAAAAATTGCCGCAGGAACATCGAGTGGCGGTGATGGATTTACTAGAATACAAGTCGAAGCAAAAGAATTTTTTGAAAAAACAATGGATCAGAATTATAGATCGATGGAAGTTTCAACTGAATCTCTTCGACGAATTCTTGAACTCATCGGCCCAGATCTTGCTGAGCAAATCGGTGTAAAACCTGCAAACACAATACTGCTACAGTTTGTAGCCAGTGAAAAACGGATCAGCCGACGTTCTTACTCAACTTCTGAACTACGTGCATTTAAGAAACTTATCGAAACAGCAGAACCGCTAACTAAAATGATCGACACTAAAAAAGAAATCATAGAAGAGTATCGCAGGAAAATTGCAGAAGCTGGTCCCGATGCATCGATTGTCCGTATCAGACAAAAGATCACAGCACCAACCGAAGTAACTGTTGGCGATCAGCGAATTAATTTACGTGAAGATGATGTTCCGAGTGAAATTTCTTATAACAAGAATCCAAATAGCAAGGTACCAACCATTACAAAAATTAGTTCATCGTAGCATGTCAAAAGAATAATTGTTCAAGCTAAACAACCAGAGGTATACTAAAAGTGAGAGAAATCGTATCAACTAAAAATGCACCTGCTGCTATCGGGCCATATAACCAGGCAATTAAAGTCGCAGGTTCACTGGTATTTACTGCGGGGCAGATACCACTCAATCCATCCACGATGGAAATTGTTGGTGATGATATTAGGACCCAGACACAACAGGCACTTGAAAACTTGGAAGCAGTTCTGGTAGCAGCAGAAACATCTATGGAACAAGTGATCAAAGTTACTGTTTTCCTGAAAGATATGAATGATTTTGTTGCCATGAATGAGGTCTATGGTGATTTTTTCAGTAGCAATCCACCAGCCCGGAGTGCTGTTGAAGTCAGCCGTCTACCCAAAGATGTATTGGTTGAGATTGAATGCATTGCACTCGTTTAAACTGGCAAATTTCAATTCTCTGCCTTTTGGTTCTATCTGGCTTTCTGTGTCCTGTATATGCTCAGGGTAAATCCCCTGCTGATACAATCAGATTTAAGGAAAACTCAGTCCGAATTGTAAACGGCGTCCCTCAGCACAAGAGTCCTACAGCGGCATTACTGCGAAGCATGGTGATCCCCGGTTGGGGGCAGGCATATACGGAGCACTATATCAAATCAGTGGTTTACCTGGGAATTGACCTTGGCTTTATTTATGGAATACATATCCAGAA
>JAIOHU010000281.1 GCA_019912845.1 bacterium | reverse complement strand
GTTCAAGAAATAAGTGTACCAGCGAATTGCTCTGTGGTTCTGAAAATCCTATCAGGAATCCCCTACCACTAACCAATCCCAAAATCAGAAAATAGTTGATCAGGTTTGCGCCCCGTATCGCAACCATTACAACTCGAAATCCCGCTGCGATCATGGCGATGGTTTTGTTCACTGGTTTCAAAATCAGGTAGAGAAGCAACGCCACCATCAAATCGACAAACAGTACAATCAGGTGGCTGACAATTCCCATTTGAAATAATGTTCGATTTGCAATCAGGTTGTTTGCAGTTTCCGCGGGATTACCATCGACCACAATTTGACCGGGGACATAAGCCATGCTGAAGATTCCAGTGATCACCATAATGAGGAAAAGCACACCACAGATTCTTGCATAGAGTATCGGAGATATTTCGTTTTTATGGTTGTTCAATTCTGTATCCATTCTACTATATACTCTCATGAGCCACTTTGACCCCCTTGATCATCAGCCATAGAGTCAGTGATAGTTCACCGAGCACTGCAGTAATGGCAACTATCATTGTAAAGATTGCATCATTGCCGGGTAGAAGTATCATCCCGAAAGTTTCCACCAGGTAGCCAACTCCTGCGATTGACATGAAAATACCAATCAATGCGGGAATCATTTTGGATTTGTATATCAAGTAACCCAGCAACAGACAGTGCAACCCGAAAAATGCTCCACCGATGAGGTAGCCGTAATTCTGGATATCGAGGAAAAGCAGAACCAGTGCATGAAGCTGTTCCGGGCTGAAAGTTGCGATATAAGCAGACCCGGAAAGTAGAGGTATCGCGATGAAGTGGTTTAGCAGATTGATGCTCGCAATTGCCGGGTGCGCTACAATACGTAAAGCCGCTGAAACCATCGCCAGTGTTTTGTTTACCGGAGCAAGCAGCACATACAGCAACACACTGACAACCAGATCAATCATGAATGCTAACAGGTCTGTTACAAAACCCAGTCGAAAGAGACCTTCGGATGTCAGGATGTTTTGCGCTGTGGTAGCGGCATCTCCTGGTACAATCAGGGTGGATCGTACATATCCCTCACTGAATCCTGCCAATATGATGATTAACAGATAGAGTATCCCTGTCAACTTTGCGGTTTTTACCTGGGATACAGAATCAAGTGTAGATGTCATTTAATTTTCCTGCATAGCTACTTTTGATAACTTAAACTATTATTGGGATAATTTTCAGATTATACATGAGAAACAGATATGGTTATTGCATTTGTTGCACAAGATCATCGATCATTTTCGGTTCTTCGCTGTTTCATGTGGGTAATAACTTGGGCTTCTGAATGGACGTCATTGCGAACGCAGTGAAGCAATCGCTCTTGTAGCTAGAATGAGATTGCCGCGTCACTGCGTTCCTCGCAATGACGATATTTACACTCCTAATTCTCTACCCATACAAAATAGCGAAGAGCCTCATTTTCGAACATCCAAAAAATATCCTCATGGAATAGTAATCGCAACATTGCCTCTTTTACTTCCACCTTCAACAAATTTATGCGCCTCAACGATATCATCCAAAGGAAAACTTCGGTCAACAACTGGCTTGAAACTGCCAGCTTCCAACAGTTCACGCAGGTAATCCAGATCTTTGCAACGTTCCGCTGGGGGACGTAATCCAGTTGCTGCGATCTTGACCTTTTTGCTGCCGAACAGTGAGGTCCACAAGACAGGCGGAAAGACAGTGAGGCTGATATTTGCCAGCAGCATTGTTCCTTTTGGCGTGAGCACATTTTTGCAATTTGAAAATTTGAGGTTTCCCGCTGTATCAAAGATGATATCCCATTTTTGACCACTCAGCAGGAAATCTTCTCTTCTGTAATCGAAGACCTGGCTCGCACCCAGCGATTTTACAAGTTCAACCTTATCGGTGCTGCAAACTCCAGCTACCTCAGCCCCTAGAATCTGTGCCACTTGAACCGCCGCCGAACCAACACTCCCCGATGCGCCATTGACCAGCACCTTCTGTCCCGGTTGAATTTTCGCTGTATCTCGTAAGAATGGCAATGCTGTCAGGAAACCATCCACACTGGCTGCAGAATCCTCGAAATTCAGAGTGGAAGGTTTGAGGGCGATGGCGACTTTTTCTTGTGGTAGCGAAACATATTCTGCCCAGGGACCATATTCGATACACGCCCCATAAACCTCATCACCGGGCTTAAATTTGTTCACATCTTTGCCAACAGTCTCCACAACCCCTGCAAATTCATCGCCGAGACGGCTGTTTTTTGGTTTGAACAGGCCTGTATATAATCGGGCAAATAACGGTTTTCCCTGCCTGAAAATACAGTCAGTCGCTGTAACTGAGGATGCATGCAATTTTACCAGGATTGCGTTGTCATTGGGTACCGGTTTTTCAATTTCCTTAAGCTGGAGCACTTCCGGAAAACCATAAGTATAATACTCGACTGCTTTCATAGGAATACCTTTCGGTAATTATTTGGAACAAAATTATTAATTGAGTGGCGAATATTCATACAATTCAATAAATACCATAGGCGAAGCAAAGATGCTTACCTATTGGTTACCTGTATATCCTCTTGTGGGGAAATAAAAAAAAACAGGTGTCTTGTCAAGAACAATTTTATCGCTTGAAACTCACATTGAGGAATGAACCAAGTTAACCTCTGATTTAATTTGATTGTCAATATAATGGTTTTTATCTTGCTAAACACGCTATTCTAGCGTGCTTCATGCAAAATCTTGAAAATATATCGAAAAGTGTTTAGCGTTTTCAGCTCATGTGGATGGGAACTTTCAAAGCTTTTTAATGTAAAACCGGGTAGTATTCCATAACGAGATTCTTATGCAGCGTTTTTTTGCTTCATTACTGATTGTCTTCATCTTGATTCCCTTGATCGGGGATGGTTTGCTTGTGCTCTGTAGTGGCAAAAATGGTCATCTGGCAATTGAGTTTCTGGGTGAAGATTGTAAAGCCAGTGGATCCACTGCATCATCTTGTGACCAGAGTGTACCCCACCTGGAAAATGTATCTGCGACGCACATGGAGAGTGAGTGCGAAGATATTAAAATTGAACTGTCGGAGTATAAACTTACCTCCGCACGTCAAGATGAAGAACTATCGGGCACACTCTATATCTCAATTACAGCTTCTGAACTAACCTATCCTCGAATAATTTCTGAACCTGAAGACTTTTATAATCTCCAACGGACAGATTTCAATCTACCTCAATCCTCTAAAACTGTTCTCCTGATTTGATTCAACGCGTTTTCCTTCTGTAGCCAAACTTCTTTCTTAGCAAAAATCACATCAGAAAACAGGTGCGTCTGATTTGTGCACCTATTTACAGGAGAACACGTCCATGCGAACAGGAATGTTCATTTTGTGCGTATTAATCTTCCAAAACACCGTACATGGTGAATTCTGGACTGAGGAGGATGCGGTACAAGCAGCATACCATTCCAATCCGGAAATTGAACGAATAAACCAGACTCTCATTGAGACTAAAGCCGAGGCACGAGCTTCTTCAGCATTTAAATCTCCCAGCCTATTCATGGAATACGATGGGATTCCCTCAGGTGGTGGTCTTGGCGATTACGATGAGCGAAAAATTGGTTTATCGCAGGAGCTGGAATTTCCATTACGCTACCTCTGGATATCGAAGATCGGGAAGTCTCGGATAAAACAATCAAATAATCAAGCTCAAGCTGATAAACTTTCGCTTGAGATGAAGGTTCGCCGTAGTTACCTGAATACCTGGGCACTTTCCGAAAAACTGGAGATCCTCAAAAGCTATACCGCTTCACTCGATTCTCAGGCGACTGCTTTGCAACGAATGGCAGAAGTAGGAAAAATCTCTCAATTAGATTCCAAACGTGCCCAAGCGGAGAGGCAGGAAGCCCTTCAAGAAATGAAACTGACTGAACTCTTGCTCGCTGCGGAACGATCAAAATTGCAAAAGTTTACAGGAATTGAATCATTCCCCGATTCTCTTGCAATGCCATCAATATCAAAAAGTTCTCAAACTCAATATAGCTTTTCGGCAGTAACCAACCTGAACTGGAGATCAAAATCATATTCTCTTGAACAAGAGAAAATTGTTCATACTCTGACTGCCACCTCCTGGTTGCCAGCAATCGAGCTGACAGGTTTTCAGAAACACCTTCAATTTGAACCCGATCCAGAATTCTGGGGGATCGAAGTTGGTTTGGCTGTCCCTCTCTGGTTCTGGTGGGGAGGTGTCGCAGATATGCAGGTATCTAAAGCACGAGTTCGTCAAGCAAAAGCGGAGCTTGCATCGTTGCAAATTGACACCGAGAGCATGTGGGAGCAGCAGTATGCCATTTATGAAGCAGCACTTTCCAGGCATGAAGCATACGGGAATATCCTGCTTCCTACCAGCGAGGAAGTTGCCAGAATTGCACGACGTAGTTACGAACTCGGTCAATCCGATTTCCTCGATGTCCTCGAAGCACAACGTTCCCTTTTTCAACGTCAACTTGATTTTATCGACACTGCAGTACAGCTCCATGAGAGCAGGATTGAATTGGACAAGCTGCAGGGCAGGTCACTTCTAGCTGAAGTGACAAAAATGAGTGGAGAATAAAAATGATTCCGAACTACCGAATACACATAAAACTATTGATAACAGCAATCCTTTCCTGCTCAATTCTGATTTCAGTAGGATGCAGTCGATTAGATGCGCAAATACACGATGACCATGATCATGAGAGCCATGAGGAACATCAAGGAGATGAGCATAAAGAGGGAGACGGTGTTCAGCTATCAGATCAGGATGTACGTGATTTTGGTGTAAAGATTGAAACTGCTGGTTCGATGATACTCCATCGTGAAATCGTCTTACCAGGACGAGTTCGCCTGGATCAAGATCGTGTCGCCCATGTGATGCCGACCATCCCCGGCAATGTGTTTGATTTGAAAGTTCGGGAGGGAGAGAAGGTCGTTTCAGGGCAACTTCTGGTAGTAATTCACAGCCGTGAATTGGCGGAGGCGAAAGCAGCCTACCTTGATGCACTCGAACACCTCGATCTCGCCCGAAAAAAATATAATCGAACCACGACCTTGCACTTGGAAAACATCTCGTCAGTTGAAGCACTTCAGCAGGCAGAACGTGAGCAAAAGAGCGCGGAGATCGAATACCGCTCCACAGAACAAACTTTGCATGCATTAGGGTTGGACGATTCCAAGATTCAACAACTGGGAAGTGAACAACCGGGCGAACTTTCCCACCTTGAGCTACGTGCTCCCTTTGATGGTGTCATTATTTCAAGGTCGATTGTACTTGGTCAACGGGTGGATGAGACTACCGATGCGTTTGTCGTTGCTGATCTATCTACTGTCTGGGTTGATGCGGATGTTTATCCACGCGACCTGGGAATCGTCCGTCAGGGGTTGGGGGTAAAAGTGCTTTTCGGGTATGGAGTCCCTGAATCATTTGGCAAAATTTCCTTTGTCGGACCAATTGTAGGCGAACAGACCCGCACTGCTCTGGCACGTACGATTGTTCCAAATCCAGATGGTTTGCTGCGTCCTGGCTCATTTGTGAGCGTGAAGGTGCAAACAGAGGAGGTCGAAGTGGCTGTGGGTATACCGAAATCTGCACTTGTACAAATGGAGGGAATTCCCCATGTATTTGTCCTCCATGAGGGAGGATTTGAACCGATTGAAATCATCCTCGGTATGGAAAATGATTCTCACGTTGAAGTAACAGAGGGCTTATCTGCGGGTGATCGTTTTGTTACCGAAAATGCTTTCATTCTAAAAGCCGAGCTGGAGAAAGAATCCTTTGGCGATGGTCATGCACACTAATCTAAGGAGCAGCAATGTTTGATAAACTTATTGGCTTCGCACTTAAAAGCCGCTTCCTGATTGTCTGCTTGACCGTGCTGGTTATGGGAGCAGGGATAATGGCATACCGTGAGCTTCCGGTGGACGCTTTCCCGGATGTTTCACCAAACCTGGTGCAGGTATTTACCATTACAGAGGGTCTTGCCCCTGAAGAGGTGGAAACTTATGTCACCTATCCAATCGAAGCGGTAATGAATGGTTTGCCGGGATTATCCAAAATTCGATCTGTCTCCAATTTCGGATTGTCCGTGGTAAATATCTACTTTCAGGAAAAGGTTGATATCTATTTCGCACGTCAACTGGTAAATGAACGTCTTCAAGAAGCTCGTGAACAGATTCCAACAGGTATGGGTGAACCGGAGATGGGACCCATTTCAACAGGAATGGGACTGGTGCTGTTTTATTACCTCGAAGACACCACCGGAACCCGTTCCCTCACCGAATTACGTTCAATTCAAGACTGGTTAATCAAATACCAATTGCAGACTGTCCCGGGGGTTACTGAAGTTCTGGGTATTGGCGGTTGGGAAAAGCAATTTCATGTTGTCGTAGAACCAAATGCTCTCCTGCAATATGACCTTAAATTGCACGATGTAATTAGTGCCCTTAAATCCAACAACCTCAATGCCGGTGCACAATTCATCGAGCAGAATGCCGAGGAATATGTTGTTCGCTCGGTGGGGCTGGCGAAAAATGAACAGGACATCAGGGATATCGTCATCAAGTCTGTCGCTGGAACACCCATACATATTCATGATGTCGCTGAAGTTCGAGAAGGTGGTGCGGTTCGACGAGGGCTTCAGACACGCAATGGGACCGGAGAGGTGGTTTCAGCGCAGGTCGTGAAATTGTTTGGTACCAACAGTTCTTCGGTGATAGCCTCAGTTGAAGAGAAATTGGCACAGATCAATACGACTCTGCCCGACGGAGTCAATATTGTCCCTTACTATGATCAAAAGAGTCTGGTCGAAGCTGCGGTGTCCACAGTACTGACAGCACTTGTGCAGGGTATTCTCCTGGTTTCACTGGTAATTCTACTCTTCATGGGTGGGTGGCGTCCAAGCCTCGTGGTAGCATTATCAATCCCATTTTCCGTGCTGATCTCCTTTCTGTTGATGCGTCAATATGGAATATCCGCAAACCTGATGTCGCTGGGTGGGCTTGCCATTGCCATAGGTATGATGGTTGATGGTGCGATTGTTCTGGTTGAGAATATCGATAGACGATTGAACCAGAAAAACGACGATTCCAGCCATTTTGAGATGGTTCTTGAAGCCAGCCGTGAAGTTATCAGACCGGTGGTTTTTGCTATCCTCATCATCCTGGTCGTGTTCGTTCCGATTATGACGTTGCAGGGTGTAGAAGGTAAAACCTTTCGTCCTTTAGCCTTCACCATTGGATTTGCCATGGCAGGATCGCTATTGTTTGCGATGCTGGTTGTTCCAGTTTTAGCCAGCCTGCTCATGAGATCGAGGAAGGAACGAAAAGCCGGGGCATCACTTTCTGATCGTATCGTGAACAGCCTCAATAAATTGTATGAGCCCATCATTAAAAGATTTATCGCAAATCGTTCACTTGCTATCTCATTAATTATTGTTCTGGTCACACTTGGGAGCTTTGGACTGACACAACTCGGAAGCGAGTTTACCCCTCAACTCCAGGAAGGAACCATCGTACTCCGTCTCACACTGGCACCCTCAATCTCACTTGAGGAGAGTAAACGTGTGACCATGATTGTCGAAAAACGGCTGATATCGCTGCCTGAAATCAAGCAAGTGGTAAGTCGTATCGGCAGAGGTGAGGTTGGTGCACACACTGACCCGGTGAACAGTGCTGAAATGTATGTTGAACTGATTGAAAAGGACAAATGGCGAGTTGATTCACAAGTTGAACTGGTTGATCTGATCCGCGAAGATGTTGGAGATATTCCGGGTGTGCGTATGAACTTCACCCAGCCTATTGCCATGACCATTGATGAATTACTGGAGGGAGTAAAAGCGGAACTAGCTGTAAAACTGTTTGGAGATGATCTCGATCAACTCCTCGAAAATGCCAATCAAATCGCAGTTGTTTTACGTGAGGTAGAGGGTGCGAGAGATGTTCAAGTTGACCAGGTCACCGGAACTCCGCAACTTCTTGTAAAAATAGACCGTGCCGCGATATCTCGATATGGTGTCCCGATCTCTGAAGTCCAGGAGATCATTTCAGCAGCGATAGGTGGCGAGGAAGCGGGTCAGATATTTGAGGGAATCAGGCGATATGATATACTTGTCCGTTACCGTGAGGAGGCGCGTAATACGCCTGAAGCGATTCGATCTCTTTTAATTCCCACTCCCGATGATGCCCTTGTTCCCCTTGATCAACTCGCAACCATAGAAACAATTCTGGGGCCGCGTCAGATAACACGTGAGAATAACCAACGATTTATCTCGATACAGTGTAATGTAGAGGAACGTGATATCGGTTCTTTTGTGGCGGAAGCGGAAGGCTTGATAAGTAGCGAAGTTGAACTTCCTCCCGGTTATCATGTTTCCTGGGGAGGGCAGTTCAGGCTACAGCAGGAGGCGAACAAACGTCTGGCAGTGATCGTACCGATAACACTGCTCATCATTGCACTGTTACTCTATTCCAGCTTCAACTCCATCAAAAATACAGCCTTGCTACTGCTGAATATTCCACTGGCACTGGTGGGTGGAGTTCTGGCACTCTGGATATCCGGGCAGAACCTCTCTGTACCCGCTTCGGTGGGTTTTATTGCATTGTTCGGCATTGCGCTGGAAAATGGTATGGTACTGCTATCCTATATCAACCAACGGATACGAGAGGGACTTACGCTTGATGAGGCATCGCTGGAGGGTGCGAAAATGCGACTTCGTGCTGTCTTGATGACTGCAATTACAACCGCACTGGGACTTCTGCCACTACTTTTCGCTACTGGGACTGGTAGTGAGGTGCAACGTCCCCTCGCGACTGTCGTGGTAGGTGGTTTAATTACTTCAACTGCGCTGACACTGCTTGTTTTGCCTGCACTCTACAAGTGGTTCGCGGTAAAAAGCTTGGAGAGTTGAGTTCGGTTACAGTATGTATTAGACCAGTTACCTCCTGGATTCCAGCTAAAACCACGCTGGAATGACGCGGAGAAGGGTTCTGGTCTCCTGGATGACCGTCCTTCGGACGTTTTCTGCGAATCCAGCTAAAACCACGCTGGAATGACACGGAGTAGATCAGTTCGTTACAGGCTGCCCCAGAACGCGGTTTAACTCTGCGTCATTCCGGTGATGAGTTGAGCCGGAATCCAGGAAGGTATTGATATTATT
>JAIOHU010000280.1 GCA_019912845.1 bacterium | reverse complement strand
ACCAGTAGATTATTAAAATCGTGTGCGACACCCCCAGCCATCACACCAAGACTTTCCAGCTTTTGTGCCTGAAAGATACGTACTTCAAGCTCTTTCCGTTCGGTGATATCCTGTATCGTACCGATCATCTGTCTCGGTTTTCCAGCTCTATCGTATGTCAGTTTACCCCTGCCGTGTACCCATCGTTCTTTTTTATCCACGGGACGGACGATTCGATATTCTTTATCAAATATATTATTTTCATCGACAACATGTTGAAGGAAGTAATGGAGCATCTCCTCGCTTTCATCCCGATGCACCAACTCTCCCCACCCTTCAACCGTGAAGTATTTTGCATTGTCTTTTGAAGGAATCCCGAAAATATCCAACAAAGCATCCGAACCTTCCCAACGATCATTTTCGATATCAAGAATATAAGAACCGATACGCGAAACATTCTGCGACTCCTCAAGAAAGTAGTTTGTTCTTTGTAATTTTTGCTCGATTTCCTTTCTATCCGTTATATCCTGACCTAGAATAGAAAAGCCGTTAATTTCATCATTGGAAAGAATTGGATTTACATTGAGCAAAAACCAACGAAACACACCACCAGAACATTTGACACGAACTTCAGTCTTATAGTTTTGAATACTTTCCTGTATCATTTCGATGAATTCGTAATGAACTCTTCGCTTGTCATTAGGGTGAATAAATTGGAGGTAAAATTTTCGCTGTAGTGTTTCTGCAGAAAGCCCCAGTTTTTCACAGCTTGAGGGGTTCAAATAGGTAAATTTTCCATTTTTATCAACGCTGATGACATACGCCAATTGACTATCTACAATTCCACGATAGCGTTCTTTACTTAGCTCAAGTGCCTTATTAACCTCAGCTTCTTTGGCTTGTGATTCATGCAAATCTGATGTTCTTTGAATCACCAGATCATCGAGTATCCTGTTAAGTGTGACTGCCTGTTTTGTCCTGAACCAGATTATTCCGAATACAACAGACAGTGCACAAGCAATCCACACCACAAATGCCCAGGTTGTCCAATACCAGGGCGGATGAACATAAAATTGCCAGGTAGCAATCTTACTTTCTATACCTGAAGAAGTTTTCCCACGAACTTCAAACTTGTACTTTCCTCCGTTCAAATGCGCAAAAGACTGATAGGTGTCGTAGTTCCAACTACTCCATTCGTCGTGCAATCCTTCTAGACGATACTGGTATTGAATTTTTTCCGTTTCACGAAAAGTAGGCAGCACATAGTCAATTCGAATCGAATTGTAGTTTGCTGGAATCTGTGCTATGGATGAATTTTTGGGTGAATAACCACGATATAATAATGAATCACTCCCCATGGTGATCTCATGAATCAGAACGACAGGTTTCTTATTTGCGTGTGCTTTCTTACTGTCCACAAACTTTAATAAATCCATCCCGTCTGTAGCAGCCCAAAGAACGTCATTTTCAGCATATAAAAAACCAAAAGAACCGGTAAAATACGCACGAAGTGGAGTACTTACCTCAAGATGCCCATCCGCATTATACTTTACGTAGTTCAAGTCACCATATTCATCCTGAAACCACAATGCATTCGCTCCTGCTTCCTCAACAAGGCTTATTGTTCGACCACCAAATATATTATACAGCTTTGAATCCACGGCTGAGATCAACGAATCCTTCATTTCGTCATACACATAAAGTTCCTGAACTGCAGGAAAATAGAGTTCATCCTCAAACTTAAATGGATAGCCTAATGTTGCTTCATTAAAACCCTTTTCATCAGTAAAAAGATTCTTGTCGCTTACAGTGGTGGCATCATTTTGATAATCGAGCTCTAGTTTTGCATAATGTTGATCGTTGAAGCCGTATGTCGCCCATAACCAACCACGTTCATCGAAGGATAACCAAAGAATGTTTGAGCCGAGGTCAGCAATTACTTCATCACTGATCCAATCACCATTCCGATACTTCAGAGCATAAATTTTCCCGTCGTGGTCGCCAACAAATGCTCGATTTGTAGTGGGATCCGCCGCAATTGTATACGCACCAACTCCAGAAAGTATTTCAAGCGGATTTTTCACTTCGGGAGAGGTAAAAGCAAAAACTGAATACTCAGCCGCAACCAGAACAAACCCCGCTGATGAGGCGATGTCCCATACGACTTCGATGCCATTTACGTAGTTGAAACGATTGGACATTCCAGATGTGGAAGTTTTTGACAGATAAGCCATACCAAATGGTGTAGCTGCATAGAGAGTACCATTGATCCGTTCAAGTGAAACTACTCCGCCATCAAGCCCAACACTGCGATTGAAAATATGAACATCAGCCAGCAATTCGATCCTGGCGAGCCCATAATCCAGGCATACCCAGATTCCGCCATCACGGTCTTTCAATGGGTAGTTATGAATCGTGTTGGATGGCAAACCCATATCACGATTGGCTGAACGGACTATTTCGCCTTCGCTGTCAAAAAGAATCAATCCATCTTGATCTGTCCCAAGCGCATAATATCCGTCACCTAGATAGGCGCAATTATATCCACTGTTCTCTTTTGCAATTTTGGAAATGGCAGTATCGAAATCCGCAAGTTTATTCCCATCATAAATGTACATCCCCTCATAACCGACCAATAGTAATTTATTGTCTTTGAACTGCTCGATTGACCAAACGTGGTGAAGTTTATCCCCACCACTCCCCGGGAGCACCTCCAATGTGCCATCAGTGATATCAACCAGGCCGAGGGTGGTGTGAATTACATACACTCGACCATTTATTTCATTTAATCCCTGGAAAATACCAGCATCGGGGCTGGAATAGATTACTCCTGAGAGTGGATCAATACCTGAGTCTGTAAGCCCCCAGCGATAAACTCGTTCGTAGGTGGTAAAATAAATATGATTTTCAGTAGCTCGTGTTATCCAGACATTTCGGAAAGTTTGCAAACTATCCGGTAAGAGAGGAACAAGTGAGATGAAACTGAACCATCCAGTGCTATCAACACTGTAATAACCAAAATCACCATGGAATCCGACAAACACACACTGGTTGGGGGTGATATCTATAGACCGAACATTGTCAGATCGTTTTTCATCCAGCCAGCGCCAGTTGACACCATCAAATCGAACAACCCCAATACCATTAGCAATATACATATAGCCATCATTATCCTGGGCGATGTCCCAGTTCTGAGATGTTCCATAGTAATCATCTGGGGTGTACGCTGTAATATAGGGAATACCAGTCTCACTAGAGCTCACCAGGGGTGGAAACACCAAACCTATTAACAATAATATTATAGTGTATGCGGGGATTATCCCGTGTGAGTAGTGTGCCGGTTTACCTGCCAACTCTCAGTCCCTGTTCTACGAGAATTAATTCCAATGATAAAATGGCTCTTCGCTATTCTATATGGGTGAACTCTGATTCTTATGCATTACCCTTGTCAATACAAGGGGGAAGCCAGGAGGCAATATCGTGCTTACCAATCAGGAGATTGCTTCACAGCGTTCACAATAAAATCCTTCCAAAACTGCTTCACAACGTTCACAATTTCATCCGATCTAACTACCTTCATACCCTTGCGAAGAACCTCCCATAATCCCATCACATTAGAGATTTACCCTATTTCAAGTTTGCAGCTAAGCCAGATATCTATTCAAGGTGGGAAAGAATAACTTTAAATAGTAATGTACCCGACATTATTGAGCGGTGATTTATCTCACACGAACAATTTTTTTGCACAAAGATTTTCGTTGGAGAAAGGCGAAAAAACAGTTATACGACTACAACAATTCGCCGAGAATGATTCCTACTCTTTGTCACCCATGAAGACTCGACTGGTTTTTTGTTGACTTGGGTGAATAGATAGATGCCTGCTTATCAGTCTGTCGAAAAATAAAAATATTCAGATTTATCTTGAAAACTACGTAAAATGTTAGGCTCCCTAAAATCAATAATAGCAAAATCTTCCTGGATTCCGGCCCAACTCATCACCGGAATGACGCAGTAGGGAATTGCCTTCTCAGTGTGCCTGATAAACTCTAACCAGAAATATACCTTTTATACTTCAGAATCCTTTACTCCGCTTGAGATGGTCCCTTATACAACATCCTGTCAAGAAGATTTATGTAGCCAGTAAACTCACCTGAACTGTTCGACGCCTTTTCCAACTCTCGATCTATTGCATTCATTTTGCTGTCGATTTCATCGAGGTAATAGAGAATGAATGCCTCTCGTGTCATCGGTACAACCGGACAACCATTCTCGTAACTTCCCTGATGACTCAGAATCAGGTGCGCGACCTGAGTAATTAAATCCTGAGATAGATCATCTATATTTGCAGCTCGATCCTTGAAAAATTCCACTCCCATGACAATATGACCCTGCAACCTTCCTATTGTGGTATAATCGATGGAAGTACCCCAGCTCAATTCCCAGACCTTCCCAATATCATGTAACAG
>JAIOHU010000279.1 GCA_019912845.1 bacterium | reverse complement strand
GTTATTGATCTGGTTGAAAATGTCTTATCTGGGGATTCAGTAATTGGGTTTTCAGGCGATCCTTACGTAATCACAAAAGATGGCACCTGGGTGTATTCAGGATATGTGGGACGTCCCCTGCTGACTAGCGACAATGAAGTGGGGGGGACGGTGTTTACGTTGACGAATTTAAGCGAACGTAAGCGCAAGGAAGAGGAGAAGGCGACTCAATTACGTCTGGAAGCTACCTCTACATTAGCTGGTGGACTTGCGCATGACATCAATAACCTGATGGTCAGTGTGCTTGGTAATGCAGAAATCCTCCAGATGGACCTCAATCAGGACAGCAAAACAATCAGCTTGCTAAGTTCCATTGCACATGCAGCGAAACGTGCAGGTGAGCTGGCACACCAAATGCTCGCTTTTGCAAGATTGGGAAAGCGAAACATGGAAATTCTCAATCTTAACCAGATTGTAAATGAAACACTTTTGAGCATTGGACCTTCGATTCCTAAAAAGATTACCCTGCAAAAGAAGTTGAAATCAAATCTCATGGATGTCGAAGCCGACCGTGGTCAATTATTGCAGGCTGTATTAAATATCATCGTGAACTCTGCTGAAGCAATACAGGGAGCAGGGTACATTGAAATTATCACCACGAATGTACCATCTGAGATCGATGATTCAGTTTATATTTGTCTGATTGTAGAAGACAATGGTGTGGGGATGAATGCGTCCACTTTAGAACGTGCATTTGAACCGTTTTTTACCACCAAGACTATGGGAAGAGGTCTAGGATTGTCGGCGGTATATGGGATTGCTAAGAATCATGGCGGTACTGTCATTATGGAAAGCGAGGAAGGACAGGGTACAAGAGTGGAGTTTTGTCTACCATCAGTGCAACATTCGAATGATAAAAAATCATGAACGCAATTCCACAAGGAAATGAGAGGATATTGATCGTTGATGACGATGACACTGTCCGCGAAACTCTAAGCCTTTTACTTCAGGAACTTGGTTATTCCGTAGCACAAGCCATCCACGGCAAACACGCTCTGGATATCCTTTCAAATACCACAAATACTTATTCCTTGGTTTTGCTCGACTTACGTATGCCGGTTATGGATGGCGGAACTCTTTTTCCCTTGCTACGCAAACAATTTCCCTCATTACCCGTTATCCTCTGCAGCGGTTTTGAACATGATCATGTTGTTCAACGTTTAATGGAAAATGGAGCCTATTCGTTCATTAGAAAACCAGTCTCTTTCCCTGTTCTGGCACGAGAGGTTCGATCTGCAAAAGATACCTGCGTGAGTCCCAGCGTCAGAACCAGATAATCAGCATTATTTTTCTACTGCTTTATATTCCAAACATCAATAAATCTAGAAAATCCCAGCTCACAAGTAATCGGTAACAAACGGAAATTAAACTGTTAGCATCATTGGTCTATTTTGAAAACCGTTTCAGAAGGATCACGAATTCAGATATTTTGGATGTGCCGGTAACAAAAAAAACCACCATTATAAATGGTGGTTTCTTTTTGCGGAGAGAGTGGGATTCGAACCCACGGAACGGTTGCCCGTTCACACGCTTTCCAAGCGTGCACCTTCGGCCACTCGGTCACCTCTCCGGAATGATTCGTAAAGTGCGTAAAAATAGCTCATCCATCCCCGTGAAGCAAATCGAAGTTGTGCTGTACAATCAAGCTCTGAGAACAAATTAAGCCCTGTCGAGTAAGCTCAACAGGGCTTATAGATATTAAACGAATTGGAATTATAGCTATCATTGCGAACGGAGTGAAGCTATCTTGTTTTTTATTGCCCAAGATCACTTCGTCACTGCGTCCCACGTGATAACTTCAAATATCTACCTTACATCGATTTTTTCGCCATTTCGACCGACTTTTTCGGGTTGAGAAGTAAAATGGTACGGTCATCGATTTGCTTCTCATCAGCTCCTTTGATGATTAGATTACGTAGCTCAGCGACAGTCAGTTTTGGGTTCACTGCCAGCAATTTTGCCGCGACACCTGTCACCTGTGGTGAACTCATGGAAGTGCCGCTCAGCTTCATTTTATCGCCACCTGGAACGTAACTCAGCACCTCAAAACCGTTTCCGTAAACATCTACCTTGCCGAAACTGGTAAAGGAGGTTTCATCACCTGCTTGATCCACAGCACCGACTGAAATAATGTTTGGCAGATCGAAAGAACTGGGATAAAATTCCTCGAAACGGACATCACTGTCTGCATTTCCGGCAGAAGTCACGAAGAGGATATCTGGTGCATTTTTAATAGCGTCGTACAAACTCTTGCGGGTGATTTCAAATATCTCACGTGCCAACGCCTTCCGTTCTTCAGGTGTGCCGCCGGCGTTGTTC
Organism: bacterium; assembly: GCA_019912845.1. GTDB lineage: Bacteria > Electryoneota > Electryoneia > Electryoneales > Electryoneaceae > JAIOHU01. The sequence continues at coordinate 4,355 of JAIOHU010000279.1, read as the reverse complement.
GCTTCTAGTGCACCTTCAATACTTGCGAGGTTACCACCCCAGCTCATATTCACAACTCGTGAACCATTCTTTTTGAAATATTCAATTGCTTCGACAGTTGCTTTGGCGTCTTTTGTTGCCTGCTCAATGGTAGGCTCTTCGGGTACCATTTCATGGCTGAATGTTAGACGAGCTGCCATAATCCGAACGTACGGATTTCCCGAAGCGGTAATACCAGCAACATGGGTGCCGTGACTATAGTTTCCATATTTACCAATATCTTCAATAAACGGTTGGACTTGATCACGTTCCATCTGACTCATGATCTGCTTCAATTCCGTTGCTTCTTCACTTTCAACAGCGGCAGTGATATCGGTCAGACCTTTCATGAGACGTTGTAGTTTAGGGCGATTCTCAACTGATCCGATGGGGTAGAGCAGGTCTGGAGTCTTGTCTGAATGCAGTGAGTAAGCGATACCGTGTACATCATCAACATACCCATTGTTATCATCATCTTTTCCATTGCCTGGAATTTCAGCTTTGTTTGTCCAGCGTTGCCCTTCAAAAATATCTGTATCAACTCCACTGTCCCAAACCGTGGCAATTACCGGTGTGTAATCCTTACCAGGTTCAAGTGCGATATCGCGAGCTTCCCAGATATCCGGTTTGTCCACTTTGTGAGCGTCGAGGTATTTTCCAAGTTCTTCAGCGACAATATGTTTATACGGCATGAAAAAATTTACAGAATATGCCATGCTCAATAGTTGCGTGGCGATATCTTTACTCATCTCTCCACCGCTCTCATCGAGTATCGGTTGAATTTGCACTTCAACAACGCCCAGCAGAAGATTCTTCGACACTATTTCAGCGTTACCCTTCATCCCTTTCAATTCATCTGCAACAAGGTCATAGGGTAGTGTGTTAATAATGCTTGCATACTCATCCCGTAAAGCAGTTTCAAAATCCGTCGCACCACTTTTTTTCGCCAGGATATAGGCACGTGTATAAATCCCCATGGTCGCTTCCAGAGCTTCTTTTGCCTCAAGGTCCTTACGGACTTTCAGGTATTTCATGTACTCATCATAGTTGCTTTTCAACAAAGCAACAGTACCCAATTCCTGATAATAATTTTGCAAGGTTTTGTGATCTTGAATTTCATATTTTGCCAGATCAGCACGGAGATCTTTTTCGACAGCGTCAGCTAATTTCATCAAAGCTGCTTCATTGTCGAAAAGCTCTTCAACGGGGACATCGATGGTGTAGGTATAACGAGGTAAATCATCCAATTTTTCAATTGCAATTTTTTGCATGGGTGCCTGGGATGCGCAACCGAATATCAATAGACCAATAATCAGTGTCCCAAGCAGTTTAACTGCATTCTTCTTCTTCATAACTCCCTTTCCTTTTGCTTAGACCGTTATGCGCTAAATTTGAAGTAGCAAACTTTACGCCATCGATCATGTAAGTTGTAAGTGTATTGTAAATAAACTATTAAAGTTGTTTTAGAGTAAATAATGTGAAAGATACGCACGGAAAAAGGACATATCAATCAAGTCAATTAGCATTTTGCTACACCAATGGTAGCATGAATAAATAAGGTAAATATTTCACATTGATGTTGAAAAAAGACCCAGACTTTTAGGCTCAAAGTCTCAACTACGAACTGCTAATTGTTTGTAGTGTATGGACTCTCCCATTTTAGACCGTCCTATATAATATCAATACCTTCCTGGATGCCAGCTAACAATACGCTGGCATGACGAGATCTGAGAATATTCTCCAGGTACACCATTATTTCCCTCGATAATATGAATAAATATCTTTAACCTTAGCCGCCTACTCTGTTCATTAGGGAGTTTTTCCCAACAAGAGTATCCTGGTGTCGCCGATCAACCGATCCTTTATAACCCCCAATTGTTGCAGATTCAACTCCAATGTTAGTCGGCTGGATGTTTCAAATACAAGAATCCCCTCGTTCGCCAATAGCTGGGAACTCTCAATATTCTGAAACAGAATCAATGGATCACTCTTTCCATAAGGTGGGTCTGCAAATATGAGATCAAAGGGATTGGTTGGATCCAAGTTTTTAGTAGCCTTGAAGACATCCATTGCCAGCACAGATGATTGACCTTCCATTTTGCAGAGTGTGATATTATTATGAATAATTTTCACAGCCGCTCGATTACTTTCAACAAATGTGCAGGAGTGAGCACCTCGTGCGAGTGCCTCCAAACCAAGCATGCCCGCTCCGGCGAAGAGATCTAAAACCTTGTATCCTTGCAGAGAGTGGGGGAGTAGCTGAAAGAGTACCTCACGAACCCTTCCGGTAGTTGGTCGGGTTCCCTTTGGTGGAGGAGAGAGACGTCTACCTTTCCCTTCACCGCCGGTAATTCTCATGGCATTGCAGAGAGAAGATAATCAGTTGGAGTGTTCTGCTGAATGGAAATACGGTAGGGACGTAGTCCTGAGAATTGCAGCCGTTCCACCAGTTGAGTTAACTGATTCTTGTTCACCTGGATGACTCCAGGTGCAAGGGTGGAAATTCCTAACTCAGCCAGAAGGTTGTTGAACTGAGATGCAGTCATTTCCTCTTCCTGAGGATATGATATGACCCCGGTAATAATTGGTGCAACAGGTTCAAAAGAGGGCGATTGCGCTACTATTTTTTGAATCCCGGGAGTAGCAGCAAGGTTAGTACGGAAAATAGAAAAATTGGCAGTATCACCTCCGGGTAGGATTCTGAACTCACTTCCCTGCAAAATGAATGCACTCAATCTTACTCCAATATCATCCGAAACCTTGAAAACAGAAGAGATAACGGCTAATGAAGATTTTGCAGCAGGTGTTTGGATAGGGACAGTTGTGCTATCAATAATTTCATTGTTGTCCGCAATCGGGGTCGCTTCGGGATTATCACTGCCACCAAGAAGAGAACCCAAATTGTCGCGAAAATAGTAGCCTCCCCCAGAGATGACGATGAGTCCGAAAACGATCAGGAGAGGGATTAATACCTTTTTTCTATTTGATTTTTGTCCATAATCAAACGAATCAGAATCGTCAAAGGCTTCATCAGCGATCTTGGATATTGCTGGTTTGTCCTCGTCCTCATCAGTGTCGTCATATGTTTCCAAAGCTGCAGGAGTCTCTTCAACTGGAAGGGGTTCATCACTCTCATCAACTGAAATAGATTCGCCCCGGCGTTGCCAGAGCAGGTAAAGTGAATGAAAATCTACTTCCTTTTCCAATTCCTCAGAGATTAATCCACTCTCAAGTCCGATGGTTCCCAGAGGGATTTCAGATTCCTCAGCAATGGTGAACCAGAATCTTAGTAATTCGGGGGCTATTAGTACTGTATAAACGTTTTTCTCGTCAAGGGGTTGCCAAAGGTAGATCATCTCAGAAAGATCGCGTTCAATTTTCTGTTGCAGTTCCCACTCGAGTTGATCCTGCAATGAGTCATCTTCGAGAAATCCAATGGGTAAAACCCAGGCATTGCCAAATGGCGGAGATAGAATGAGGTCTAAAGTTGAGTTATCATCGAGGTGATGTTCACGTACTACACGCAGGAACTCGCGTAGTAACAAACGGAGTTCGGGATGCGTGGCGATATATGGTATAGGAGGTATATCCAGCTCAGGGCGAGCTATCACGACAAACTTGCCCTGAGCATTAAGTTTTTCCAAGACTAGATCAGTATCTCTCCAGCGTAGTCTGAAATCAGAAGGAGAGTTTACTGTTGCATCTATAGTGGGGGCTACTTCTTTTCGCTCCACGAGAGGTCATTGTTAGTTATTGTTCCAGGGTGATTTACCGGGCCTACACTGAAAATTTTGCCAAGTAAGTTATCTGCCTTCAATTCAAAATCTTTTTCAAATGGTGGTTTAATGCTTACACCGATAGTATCAATTTTCGTAACAGAATATTCTTCACTTACATTCATCTTAGCAAGTATAGCCTGCGTTTTATCCCAATTCGTCCAAGCCTTAATCAAGCTGTCATAAACAACATGGTATAGCTCAAGTTTAATAATTTCAGGATCGGAAAAATAATCAATGGAATCGAGAGCTGTATAAACCTCCTTCGAGTCTTCAAGATTAACGGGACGTTTAGAGAATTCTAATGGTTCAAGTTCAAACTCAAAAAAATCATCCTGGTATTGCAATTGATTTTCATACAAAGTCGTATCTTTTTTCATCTCCGCTTCCAGCTTGGAACGCGCTTTCCGTGCGAGACGGTTTATAAAAAGATTGGTCATCAATTCACTTTGCAATACTGGAGTTTCTGGCTCTTCTTTCTGCAATACTTTGTACTCAACCTTACCGCTCAACTCCATCTTAACATTCAGATTTAATTTGAAATTATCCCCGGAGATCGGG
>JAIOHU010000278.1 GCA_019912845.1 bacterium | reverse complement strand
TATGCTGAAGACTCGCACGATAAAGTGAAAGTTGTACCTATTAAACAGGATGCTGACTCCGATCCCGTTGTCCCCAGCATCGAAACAGTTCTCACTGGCCATTACGCAATAGCCAGACCGCTTCACCTCTATACGCCGAACGAGGCTGAGGGGTTAGCTAAGGAGTTCCTTGACTATTGCGCAAGTGATGTCGGGCAGAAAATTGTGGTCGAAACCGGATACATACCGCTCAAAAGGATTGCAGAATAAACTGAAGCGTCACATTAAGCCACCGAGTGGTTATAGACTCCAGTCTCCCTGAATAATCTGGGGAGACTTACAAGTTCAAAACTTTTGGATACTATCATCTGAAGAATTTTATTCTCGATGAGATCGGCGTGATTTAATAAATTTGCAATATTGGAATGAGCTTGTATGATTTCAGCTTTGGGTAAAGATAAAGCGGTACGCATATTTCTAACGATCACAGCTTCAACAAGCCTGGTGGTGGTTGGACTTATTTTTCTATTTCTCGGAAAAGAAGCGTTTCCATTCATCTTGGATCCAGGACTGCACAAACTGGTCAGCACCAATTGGAACCCGGTCTCCTTTCAAGAAGAAGCATTTGGAATTATCCCGCTTATAACAGGCTCCCTGCTCGTTACATTTCTCGCTACACTATTTGCGGTTCCCTTCGGGGTAGCGGGTGCGGTTTATATCTCAGAAATTGCCTCACCTGTTGAAAGAGAGTTCTTAAAGCCTTTTATCGAATTACTAGCAGGTATTCCCTCTGTTGTAATTGGTTTTTTTGGTCTAATGATTCTTGCGCCCTTCGTGAAGGAGACATTTAATCTACCCACTGGTCTCACAGCTTTAACTGGAGCATTGTTGCTGGCACTAATGGCGGTTCCTACAATTATTACAGTTTCTGAGGATGCTATACAAAGTGTACCTACTTCTTTCAAGTCAGCCTCTTTCGCGTTGGGGGCGACTCGTTTACAAACCCTGATACGTGTTACAATACCCGCTGCTCTTTCAGGCATCACTGCGGCGGTTATGCTTGGTATGGGGAGAGTAGTTGGTGAGACGATGGCAGTAATGATGGTTACCGGGAATGCTGCTATTATAACAGGCAATCCTTTTGGATCTGTACGAACCATGACTGCAACGATTGCAGCAGAAATGGGTGAAGTGCCATTTGGGAGTGAACATTACCGTGCTTTATTCTGGGTAGGTATTGTACTTCTCATCGCAACATTTCTACTTAACTTCGTTGCGATACAGGTGATGAAGAAATACAGAGAAGCGACATGATGAGCAGTGCATTAAAAGAGAAGATTGCCTTCTGGGTCATCCGGCTGCTGACATATTTCATTGTCATTGCGGTGGGGTATATTGTATTCGATATCGTCTACAACGGTATCGGGGCGTTGAGCTGGGAGTTTTTGACTGGTTTTCCCCGTAAAAGTGGGGCAGAGGGAGGGATTTTCCCGGCGATCGTGGGTACTTTATATCTTGTTCTTGGGTCTGTAGTCGTTGCCTTACCACTTGGGATTCTAAGCGCAGTTTACCTGAATGAATATGCGAGAAAGAATAGATTTACTGAACTTGTTCGACTTGCGATTGTTACCCTGGCGGGTGTCCCGTCAATTGTCTTCGGCTTGTTTGGATTGGGACTGTTTGTAATCTTCCTGAAATTCGATGCCAGCATTCTGGCTGGTAGTTTGACGCTCGCATGTATGATGTTGCCGACCATCATTGTTTCAAGCGAGGAAGCCTTGAAAGCGGTTCCTCAGGCACTACGGGATGGCAGCCTTGCTCTAGGGGCGACCAAATGGCAGACGATCACAAAAAATGTACTGCCTTATGCAGTTCCGGGGATGTTGACAGGATCAATTCTTGGTGTTGGCAGGGTCGCAGGTGAGACTGCGCCAATTCTTTTGACTGTGGCTGCATTTTATCTACCAAAATTACCAAACAGCATATTTGATCAGGTAATGGCTTTGCCGTACCATCTATTTGTCCTGGCGACCCAGCATCCAGATGCGACAAAAGTGCGTCCGATGCAATATGGAACGGCATTGGTGCTTCTCATCCTGGTTCTGGGGATCAATCTGGGTGCAATTTTATTGCGTAACAGAATTCGTAAAAAAAATATAAGGTTGGAGTGATGAAATAGTGCTCGAAAACGAAGAAATAAAAATCGTCGTGGAAAATCTTAATGTCTATTATGGGGAGACCCACGCTCTGAAAGACATTAACATAAAAATTCCAGCCAGAAAATCTACTGCACTGATTGGACCATCTGGATGTGGTAAATCTACGTTCTTGAGAACTCTTGACCGTATGAATGACGTTATTGAGGGTATCGGAATCAAAGGTAGTGTTACCCTGGATAATGAGGATATCTATAAAAGCGATATGGATGTGGTAACTCTTCGTAAACGTGTTGGGATGGTATTTCAGAAATCCAATCCATTTCCCAAATCCATATTTGACAATATCGCTTATGGACCTAGAATCCATGGACTGAAAAATAAGAGTCAACTTACAGAAATTGTTGAGAAATCCTTGCGTCGCGCAAGTTTATGGGAAGAGGTGAAAGACAGACTGGATAAAAATGCCCTGGGATTGTCGGGTGGTCAACAGCAACGACTCTGTATCGCGCGTGCCTTAGCGGTTGACCCGGAAGTTCTGCTCATGGATGAGCCCGCTTCAGCACTAGACCCCATCGCGACATCAAATATTGAGGACCTGATAGACGAATTGAAACAGGATTATACGATCGTAATTGTTACACATAATATGCAGCAGGCGGCAAGGGTATCAGACTATACCGCTTTCTTTTTCATGGGAGAATTGATCGAATTCGGGGCTACCGAATCGTTATTTACTCGCCCTTCGATCAAGAAAACTGAGGACTATATTACCGGCAGGTTTGGTTGATAAACTCTCTCTTGATGGCGACGCGTTTGGTGAATAGAAGGTCCATTGTTGGACTGACCTGTCCATCTGCTGTTCATGTACCGCAAATGTTTCACCAATTTCCCCGAATTTCAATTTTCTATGATGGCTACCAATGAATTGATCCATTTCGTATATTGGATATATTTCTAATTCAGAAGAACAGGTATTAATAATGACTACTCAGCTTCGTAAAGAGATTGATCATCTTCAAAAACAGATATTAAATGTTGGTGCACTGGCTGAAGAGAGTGTGCAACGAGCGGTTCGTTCTTTTATGACCAATGATACCGCGTTGGCAAAGCAGGTTATCGAGGATGACAATGAAATTGATCATGCTGAAGTAGAGGTGGAAGAGGAGTGCCTCAAGGTTTTGGCACTTCATCAACCAGTAGCTGTTGATTTACGTTTGATCATCGCGGTTCTTAAAATAAACAATGACCTCGAACGAATTGGTGACCTGGCAGTAAATATCGCACAGAAAACCTTGCATCTACATGATTTTCCACCAGTACAACCACCTGATAAGATTGAGATTATGGCGAAGCAATCGCAAGAGATGTTAAAAATGAGCATAGACTCACTGGTGAGTTCTAATTCACAGACTGCCTTGAAAGTGTGCGAATTGGACGATATCGTTGATGATCTTAATCGTGAGATATTCTTTTCACAACGTGAATTGATGTCGTCTGATCCGTCACGATTGGAGGGTTACGTAGAACATATCGGGGTATCGCGAAATCTGGAGAGAATCGCAGATTTGGCAACGAACATCGCTGAAGATGTCTATTATCTCGTGGAAGGAGAAATAATCCGTCATAAACACAAGATGGACTATTAATCCACTTCCTCTAGGATTTCAGGATCATGGTGATTTTCTCTTCATCTATCTCAAGGCTCTCCCAGATATCGCCCAGTTCTGCTGCTTCTATTCCCAGGTGCTCCAATGATCCAGGATTAATAGGTTGAGCCAGTGCAGTGCCACTACTGCCAATATGGTTTCGATGGCACAGAACATTTGCCACATGTACCAGATGTATAATATGCTCATTCGGTGTGGCGGCACCCGGCGTATGGTGTAATCCAACCGCACGTTCTAGGGATTGTGGCAAATTCCAGGAGTGGGAGACGATTTCCCCGATTTCAGCGTGATTTATACCGTAAAGAGCATCTTCGGATTTGAATAATGGTGCGTTGTAGCCCTTCGCCTCCTTTAAAAGCATTCGGAAATAACGATTGAAGTGCTGGTCAAGAATCACCTTTCCAATATCGTGAAGAAGACCGGCAACAAAAGCATCGTCACGGTTGATCCCTGGGATCCGTTCACTCAATTCACGAGCGGCATACGCAACTCCAATTGAATGGACCCAGAAATTGTACCGGTTGAACTCCTCACTCACTTCTTCTTTGAAGGCATCGAGAATACAGGCAGCCATGGTGATGTTCTTTACCTCTGTAAATCCAAGAATTACGATACCATGGTTGATATTTCCGATTTGACGACTGAAACCGTAATACGCACTGTTTACAATTTTCAAGATACGGGCAGTCAGGGATTGATCTTTGTCGATCACAGCAGCGAGATCATGTGCAGAACTGTTTTGGTCGGAAATAAGCCGGAATACTGTTTGTGCAATAGTGGGGAGAGGTGCGAGTTTCTCGATGTGCTTCAATTGAGACCGGAGTTTTGCAGCAATCAACTGTCTATTTTCAGTGGTCACTTCTTCTTTCTCCGCAGTTTTTTCCACGCTCACCGCGCGTTGTATCAGTCTTCCAACCTTTTCGGAATCTTTGGATTTAAGAAAATAGCTCTGTATACCAACTGATTTGGCAGCACGGACTCGATCGTTTCGTATCTCTGAGGTGTACACATAAACAGGGATTTCCGCCCACTTCTCATTACTCCGGATCACTTTAAGAAACTCAATGATGGTATGATCCTCTAATTCCCATTCACTGAATATTAAAGCGGGAATCTGCTGGTTTATCTCACGTAACGCATCTCTAACTGAATTCACATGACGGATTGCTTTGAATTGTACAGTTGTCAGAACTTTGCGAAATTGTTGAACCGCGATGGACCGTCTATCCAGAAATAAAACTGTCACTTCTGCCTGACCTTTGTCACTCATATGATTCCTCAAATCTTGCAGGAATTACCAGGTAAAAGGTCGTACCTTTTCCAGACTCGGATTCAAATCGTACCTGACCACCGTAAGTCAATAAGAGTGCTTTGGTACTCGAAAGACCCAAGCCACTACCGCTGGAAATACCATGACCGACGTTTTTTCGGTTCTTTTTAGTTGTAAAAAAGGCTTCAAAAATTTTGTTCTTCAGCTCCTCTGGAATTCCTGTTCCTGAGTCACGCAGCGTTATATTAATTGTTTCACTTTGGATATCATACCACGTTTTAATACTCAATGATTTCTCATCGGTCTCAGAGATTGCCTCGAGCGAATTATATACGATATTCATTATCGCCTGTGAGAAATCACTGTAAAGTCCTCTGATTTTCGGAATATTATCTCCATACTCAATGTGTTTCTCGACTTCATGCTTGAAGAATGGATTGGCATTCAAAAATGTTAACTCATTTTCGATAAGCTCATTTACATCGATCCAGGAGTCCTCCATCTTATTTTCATTCTGCATCTTTCTCAGCAGGTTGCGAACAATATCAACCATATTCAGCGTTGATTGCTCAATTATATCCAACCCCTTCAGCGACTGACCTGTAGTTTTCAGAATATCGATGTAGCCTAGTAGAACCTGCAGTGGATTTTGCAGGTTGTGCGCAATGCCGGAAACATACATGCCTACTTGAGCGAGTTGACGCTGACGGGTCAGTTCAACTTCAGATTCCAGTTCCTTCTGACGTTTCTCCGCCTGCATACGTTCCGAGATATCTCTAATGTAGAGCCGGATAATACCCAATCGCCCATCTGGCAGGGTACGGATGTTACCCGATAGCTCTGCATCGATCCTGCTTCCGTCTGATGTCGCAAGTTCGATGGAAACGTTACGCACTTCTTCATAATTCAATAACTTTTGCCAGGACTGTTGAAAGAGGAAGTTGTTTTTCTCTCGTATCAACTCGAAGATATGTTTGCCACGAGGATCGCTATCGAGTTTTAATGTGTTCCTGAAAGCCAGATTGCTATCACGTAAAATGCCATCTGGATATACCACCAGAACCATGTCAGAGGAGTTTTCGATGAGGTCGCGGAACTCCTCCTCAGAGTCCTGCATCTCTTTGTAGAAAAGCCGATTGTTGATGCCAGTATGAATCAGGCTGTGGAGGATTACGAGATGCGGGTCAATACTTTTGGGCGACAAACTGAATACTGGGTCAATCATAACCAGCACACCCTGACGTCTTTGTCCCTGTCTCAAAGGAAAGTATGCGGCAGGTGGATAATCAGTGAAAGGACCTTTCCAAAGTCTGTAAAGTGCATCGCACTGGCATTCAGTGCTCAATAACGGTTTCTCAGACTCAATGATTGCTGCAAGTTCTCCCTGCTCCGAAGCAGTGATTACCTGTTTTACCGGAACAACATCTGTGTCGTCCGATGCCCAGGCATCAAGCCACCATCCAACAGGATCTCGTGTACGATACCAGAAAATACTGCTGGTGGAAGCCTTGAATATCTCATTAAAATCAGTACATATTCGATAGAAATAATTGGTTTCTCGCAATCCCTTTGCCATGGACTCAGCTACTTGACGCATCTGGGACATCTGGTAAATCTTCTCCTCCAGATTCTGGTTGAGAGATTCTACAACTCGTTGCAGAGTCGGAGAGTCCAAATGCTCGTGTTTGTCAAATGGGATGCCAGCCATTCGTCACTTTCATTTCTATGAATGAGTACATTCCTGTGGTAGAAAATAACTCAGTATTTGCAGGGCAATTTTGCTAACTCTGTTCAGGGAAACTAAATTACTTAAATTTGGGCAATATTGAAAGAGGAACTGTTGATATATATCACTCCGGGAAAATTATAATACGGGCGAAAAATGTACCCCATAGTTGAAGGCATTTGTAACCAGCTAAGATTACACTCCAATCCAGAACATGCAGTACAGATGAAGCGGTATATGAAGAGTGAAATGCCATTCTACGGAGTACAAGCGAAGTTGCGGCAGGAATTATTTAAACCTCTGGCGAAAAAATATCCACCAGCTTCATTGGAAGAGTATCTTGAAGTGATCAGTCAACTCTGGGCATTGGAGCACCGTGAGGAGAAATACCTCGCTATCATGTATGCTCGCAGGTTCAAAAAATTACAGGTCATGGAGGCACTACCTCAATACACACGCATGATTCAGGAAGGTGCCTGGTGGGATTTTGTGGACGAAATCGCCTCGAATTTAATTGGGGCGTTGTTGAAACAGTATCCTCAGGAAATGAAGAGCCAGCTTAACGCATGGATCGATCACGAGGATATCTGGCTCAGGAGAACAGCAATTCTCGCTCAGTTGAAATTCAAGCAGAAGACAGATGAAAAATTACTCTTCAAGTTTTGCAGGGAGCATTTGGACGAGGAGAGCTTCTGGATCAGGAAAGCGATCGGCTGGGCATTACGAGAGCACAGTAAAACCAATCCTCAGGCAGTGAGTAGATTTATCGACCAGTACAAGCTGAATATGTCCAATCTTACACTAAGGGAAGCATCAAAATACATTTAAGGGGGAAAAATGATACAGTATCCTGAAGGTGTTAATGTGGCTGAGCAGCCACTGGAGGAGAGTAGCAGGAGGACAATCAGGTCTCTATTGACCAGAATTCTGCAGCTCTACGAAGCTATTTATGCAAAATACGGCGACGATGGTTTGGAGTTAATCGAATCAGTCAGCCGTGAGTATGGAAGTGCCATTGGTAAACGTGCAAGAGGGGAGAAACCACCATTAAAAACTGAAGCGATAGGGACATTATTTATAAAAATCTTCAACAACATCTATGCGGATGGTGACATCGAATCATTCGGACCAGACAAGGTGAGTCTGTTGGTGCATCGATGTCCATA
>JAIOHU010000277.1 GCA_019912845.1 bacterium | reverse complement strand
CCCATGTGCATCAACTTGCTGAATGGGAAGTAAGCTATGAGAACACTCACGAGGAAAAAATGAACATAGAAGATTGATCCGATTTCCGCTGAAACTACTGGTTGACCCATAAGCAATCCCATTCCCAGTTCTTTCACTGCGACCAGATCAACCTTCAGGAAGTATCGCATCAGGATACCTGTGGTTGCGATTCCGAGAAGCAGGAAAAGTGGGAAATAATCGGCGGTTAAGGAAATATAACGTAACTTCGGATCCCACACACGACGCAGGAACAGGAAGCTCACCCCGGCAACAAATGCAAAATCAGTGAGATAGATGATTGGAAGTCCCACCTGGAAAAAACCATCCAGATTCTGCAACCATGTCACGAAGAATGGCGTGGGCTCTGCGAAATACTTGAAATGGCGCAGGAATATCACCAGAAACGAATAGTGAAAAACCAACCCACCAACCCATAACCATTTTGTCGCACCATAAACCAGCTTTGAGCCATTCTTCAGCTCGGCTTTTGTGTTTCTGAAAAGTGATCGGAAAAGAAGAATTTCAAGAAGCATTCTACCCATAACCTGCATTTTTGTGGCAGGCGCTTCCAGTGGATCACTTTTAATCCAGGGCAGTGATTTCTGTTGTCCGGTCGTCGTTGTAATTTTGAATGGTACTGGTGCTCTCGCCCACTTTAGCACACGGTAGGTGATTCCGAATAGGAACAGAACAATCGCCACCATTGGCACAACTGCACCAAAGAAGGTGTATAAGCCCGTCTGTTCTATCCCGAGAAGTGCGAGGGCGATCAGGATCAGCACTGTGAACAAACCATACCAAGCGTTCATGCGCCGTATCCCCCTTTCTTACCCATGAGGTTATTTTCCATTTTTATTGTCATCGTTTTTTTCAACGGGTTTTCCAATGCCGTAATGGTTGCGATCAAGCAAAGTTGCCACGCGTCTCTTTTCCATGTTGACCCGAATATCTGAGATACTGTCACGATAACGGGTGTAGAGATCGAAAGTATGAAGCGCCAGTTTGTCAATACGGCTTTCTAACGTAAACCACTCATTAAGAAGTTCTTTTTGTAGCACCTCTTCGAGAAATTCTTCACGAAGTACCTTCTTGAGTAGAAACACAAAGCCGATCGCCTGTGAAGGGGTGAACTCTTGTACGGCACGAACTTTGACAAACTCATTTAATGCCGGAAGTAGGGTGTCTTCGGAAAATTCGCTGAATAATGCATCCAACAAGGTTTCTGCGGAGGCTTTAACCCTGTTCCCAACTGGATTCATGAATTGATTCTGCTGGTTCTTTAAAAAATCTGAGGAATAGGCGGGATAGGTCGCAAAGATGAGGTTCTGCCACTTTTCGGCGACAACCTTCTTGCGCTCTATTACAATCTGTTCAACCGTCATCTCAACACCCCCCAGAACTGCAATTAGGAATGAGGAATTGGAAATTAGAAATCAACTCCTCGCTCCGAATGGTACTCTTGAGCAAGCTTTAAATGGCTTACGCCACGAACATTAAACATTAGAACTATTTACTACCCCTCTACTGAGCTTTTAAAACATTTATTCTCGATGTTATTAGTAATAATTATTGAAATATAAATGCCAATATAACTAACTTATCCTGTTATAATCTGCCATAATAATTCTTAATTTTTAATTGAATCAAACGAACTTCACTCCCACTTCTTTTGCTCTTTCCTGGTACTCTTTCATTTTCTCTTCATTACCCAGCGCAGCATGTGCGCGTGACATGGAAACCAGCGCAATTGGGTGCTTCGGTTCCATTTTCAGTACCTGCTCTAATTGTGAGATGGTCTCTTTAAAATTTCCCTGGCTCATGAGTGACATTGCAAGATTTGAGCGTGCATGAATAAAGTCAGGATTGATTTCTAATGCTTTACGGTTAAATTTTTCCGCTTTTTTGTATTCGTTCAGATGGAAATAGACTCCACCCAGGTTTACCAACGCCTGCAATAAATCTGGTGAGAGTTCCAAAGCCTTCAGGAATGTATCTCGTGCTTTTTCCCACTCTTTAATCGTCATATAGTGAACGCCGAGGTTATACCAGAGTGCCTCGGAATCATCATATCCTGATTCGATCATCTGTTCATAACGATCAATCGCAGCACGAACTTCTTGTTCATCCATCGCGTCACTGAACTCTTGCTGTGAGGGCATTTTGATTGCCACGATACTTCCTCTTTGTTGGGGGTTAGTAATTATTACTTTTTTTGAAAATTTCTGCAGCTCTTAACATGCCATCCCCCCAGGCTGGCAACCCCGCTGCATGTACATGTGTGTATAACGCCAGGGCGTTCTTATATACTATGCCATCTCGCTTTGCGCCTACTCCACTCCCTTTCGCCAGCGAAAGAGCAGTCTTCTGCAAATATTCATCGTCAGGGTTGGAAATAAGCGAGTAGTGAAATTCATGACCCTTGATTACTGTCCCATCTGGATAAAATGGGTTATCCTTATCGATTGTCCCATAACTATATCCATGACCTGCCGGCTTTGCTTGCCAGCCGATATCAACTGGCAAAACTCCAGCCATCGGATAGGATTTGCCTTCGTATTGCAAGCTCCTCGCTAAAAGAATCAGCCCCCCACATTCGGCGTAGATTGGCAATCCTTCTTCTGCTGCACGCTTTATTGAGTCGAGAAAAACGCGCTGTTGCGACAATCGTTCTGCATGAGTTTCCGGGAATCCACCACCAATATATAATGCGTCAATCGAAACTGGAAGTTCCCTGTTTTCCAGAATACTTATCTCTACCAGTTCTGCTCCTCGAAATTTCAGCTCTTCAAGATTTTCCGGGTAGTAAAACGGAAATGCAGCATCACGTATCACGCCTATCATCAGAGTATCAGAGCTGGATATATCCTTTGAAGCCTGGTCTTTTGAGATGATTCTTTTAGACTTGCTTTCGTATGTGCCAAGCGCCCGTATACGTTCCAAATCTACGTGATCTTGCATTACTTCTGCCGCAAACTGCACCGCTTTTAACGCTTCAGGGTGATCATCGGTTGTTATTAATCCCAAGTGACGGCTGGGAATACTCCCTTCCTTCAATTTTGGAATCGAACCGAGTACCGGTAGTCCAGTATATTCATGAATCGCATCGCGTATCACCTTTTCGTGCCTTTTCCCTGCAACACGATTCAGCACTACCCCCATCAGGTTGACATCAGCATCAAATGCCTGCACCCCCTTAACGATAGCTGCTGTGGTACGGGTCATCTTGGTTACATCCAGAACCAGTAGAACAGGACAATCAATCAATTTACAAAGAGCAGCGGTGGAATGACTGCCATGCGCATCCATCCCATCGTATAAGCCACGATTTCCCTCTAGTACTGCAATATCAGATTCAACTAAACCTCTTTCCCATGAGGCAAGGATAACGTCCTCCTCCATCAGGAAAGTGTCGAGGTTTCTGCAAGTCTGATTTGTCGCCAAGCTTAACCAGGCAGCATCTATATAATCCGGCCCCTTCTTAAAGGGTGCGACTTTCAGGTTTCGCTGAGAGTAGGCATGCGCCAGCCCGATGGACACAAGTGTTTTACCACTATCCCCACGCAACCCGGCAACAGCAACCCGTGAAATTTTACTCATAAACAGGACTCCACACAGAGCGTCCGACTCACATTCGAAGGAGAAAAAGTTAACTTCAACACCATCAACTCCATTTGCTAAATGTGTACCGGACGCCCTTGGGAATCAAGTAAAAATTTCTTTGAACCAGACTCTGTCTCTTAATTGAAAGAAAAATATCTTCCTACAGTCAAAGACAAAGGCTGTTTCCCTGCAACCTTATTAGTTCAGATTGAACTACGTTCCCGCTAACTCTTACACACAACCAGTCGGTTTCGGCAATCCAGCGACCTTACAGGCACCTTTCGCTGGTCCGGAGGGGAACATTTCGTAAACTTTCTTCAATGGAAATCCGGTCTCTTTGCAGAGTTTACGTACCATAGGAGCAATACCAAACTGCATGTAGTAGTTCCTGAGGTAATTTACCAGTTTCCAATGTTCTTCGGTCATTTCATCGACACCTTCAGTGGTGGCGAGTGCTGTGGCAAGTTCTTCATTCCAGATTTCGGGATCGGTAATGAAGCCGTCTTCATCAACTTCGACCTTGAATTCGCCGTGTTCAAAAGTAGGCATTTCTACCCCCATCTACAGGTTACGTGATTGTTCAATCACGCTATTTTAGTGAATTTAACTTATATGAATTCAACAAATATACAGATCAATGCATCTCGATATACCCGCAAGGGCATACTTCCGCACACTTTTTACAACCCTTACAGAAATCCAGCTTGAAGGTATATTTTTCACCTGGACGCAATGGTTTTTGCACAACCTGATCCTGGCAGTAAGTCCAGCATTGACCACACTCGATACAGTTTCCGCAGCTCAGACAGCGTGCAGCTTCCAAAATTGCCTCTTCCTGGGAAAATGTTCTCGTGATCTCTTTTTCGCCGCCATTTTCCAAACGTTCACGTACTGGCAACATTGCAACTTCTTGACGTGGTTTCTGCTCGAAATAGTCGAGAAGAACTTTGTCTTCCTTGATTACAGGAGGTTTCGGGTCCTTTGTGATCTCCAGATCGTTGAACCGTGCATGAATTGTCTCAGCAGCTCGACGTCCCTGATAAAGTGCGATAGTAACCAGACCTAGATCTAGAACATCACCACCTGCGACAAAATCACCATTTTGTGCTTGACCATACTCATCCGCTTTCACCCAGTCCCTCGGACCAGCTTTAAGATCTTCCAAGCCATTAAAGTCCGGTTCCTGGCTGATGGACGGGATAAGATAACTGACATCCAACTCAAAATATTCTTCGATTGGCACAGGACGACGTCTGCCGGATGAATCGGGTTCTCCGAGTTCCATCTTCTGGCATTTAATCTTTGTTGCCTTGTTGTCTTCGGTGAAGATTTCTACTGGTGTACAGAGGAATTCAAACTTTACACCTTCCTCCTCAGCACCAACGATATCCTCTTCAATTGCTGGCATTTCATTGCGGGTACGTCTGTATACAACAGTAACATCCGCTCCAAGACGCAAACTGGTACGTGCTGCATCCATCGCAGAGTCACCACCGCCGACTACCACAACCTTATCACCAACTTCAGGTGGATGCCCGGAGTTGACCATATTCAGGAAAGTGGCACCCGTAACGACATTATCCGCATCTTCACCTTCCACGCCAAGAGAACGTCCCTTATGAGCACCAATCCCAACAAATATCGCATCGAATTCCTTCGATACTTTTTCGTAGGGAATATCTTTCCCAACTGTAATACCGGTTTCAAGCTGCACACCGAGATCGAGGATACGTTGAATTTCCGCTTCCAGAATATGCCGTGGTAAACGATAGGCAGGGATTCCATACCGCAGCATACCACCTGGTTTGGAGAATGATTCAAATATCTTGACCTGATAACCTTTTTTCGCCAGATGGTAAGCAGCACCCAGACCTGCGGGGCCTGAACCAATCACTGCGATTTTTTCGGTACGAGTCGGGATATCTTCATCTTTCATCAAGCCAAGTTTTTGTTCAATTCCCCAGTCACCGATGAATCGTTCAAGCTTGTTGATGGAAACCGAGCCATCCTTTTCTTTACGATTGCAATTATCTTCACATGGATGAGGACAAATACGTCCGCATACTGCGGGCAGGGGGTTCACATCTGTCCAGATTTTCCATGCACGGGTGAAAGATTCTTCCTCGGAGATGCCATGCTTTTCATGCAAACTGATGGTGTTGATCGCTTCCCGTACTTCAGTGCCTTGCGGACAACCATCCATACAGGGCGCGAGTTTTGCCAGATGATGTGGTCGAAGATCAGATTCTTCTGAACCTCCACCACGAGGGCCACCACCACCTACATTTACACGGCTACCAAGTCCACCCGTTTTTTTCTTCTTTTTTGCCCGTTGTATTGGCATTCGAATACCCTCACTGCTGCTATGTTTCCATTTTCAGGAAACCATTTTGTCTATTGATCTGAAAATGGTCATTGCGAAGGTCCCCCCACTGCGACTCACAGAGTCAACCTCCGCAATAACCCAAGGCGAGGAATCATGGGAATTCGCCCGTTTCAGAACAGAACAAAGCAACTTATGTGTAATTATTAATCGTTTGATGCGCCTTCTTTGTGTGGAATTTCGATAAAACTTCCACCAAAATAGGTGTAGACACATCGTCCATTGTTCACAAGCTCCCTGATGGCGGCTTTGCACATTTTCTTGTCTACGCCTTCATCTTCATGAAGCTTGATCATCGTTTTTGTCAGATCGCCAGGTTTCAGTTTTTTCTTCACTTGTGCAGCTTCTTCAACCTGTTTGTACATCTCATCAGCAATCTGTTCGACTGTTAACGCCATGGTAACCTCACTATCTTGTGAGTTGGGCAGTCCGGTTGAAGCTCAATCCTGCGTGTTTGAAGTCGTCAATGTGTTCTTTCTGGAATTCAAACCCGGTCAGCTTAAAGAAACGTGGCCAGCCAACTCGGTCAATCCATTCCCCAATACGTTCATAGGGACGTGCATTATCAGCCCAAACTTCCACGATAGTCCGTACCGCTTCAGTAACCTCCGGCCAGCGTGGCGGAGTATTGGGAAGATAGGGTATAGCCAGCTTTGAGAATTTGGGAGCACTTCGTGCATTCGATACTTTACCGCCTACCCAGATGGAAACACCATCCATCTCGGGATCATTCAAAGGCATCGCCGGACAGACGGTATAGCAGTTCGCACAGAACATGCAGTTTTCCTGGATAACTTCGACTGATGGCTTACCATCAACTGTCGAAGGACGAATCGCCGCTGTCGGGCAAGACGCCGATACGCTCGGAATTTCACAAAGTTTGTTAACGTTATTGTGGTCAATGGTTGGTGGTTTACGATGAACACCAAGAATCGCGATATCACTACAGTGAACCGCACCACACATATTCAAGCAACAGGCCAACGCAATCCGGCACTTCGCAGGAAGATCCTTTGAAGTGAAATACTCGGACAGATCATCCATCACCGCCTTCACGATGCCGCTTGCATCGGTAGCCGCTGAATGGCAATGTACCCAACCCTGGGTGTGTACAATGCTCGTGATGCCAGGTCCGGTGCCCCCCACCGGGTTGCCGTAGGCTTCCATCTCCTTCTTGATCTTCTCGACATTCTCTTCAACTGTCGTCAGAAATTCTACATTGTGACGACTGGTGAAACGGAGATAACCATCACAGTATTTGTCCGCAACTTCTGCGTAAAAACGAATCGTATCAATCGAAATCAGACGAGGCGAACCTACACGTACTGAATAAATTTTGTCACCAGACTCTGCCACATGCACCATGACACCCTTCTGGGGGATTTCATGGTATTTCCACTGACCATAGTTTTTCTTGATCACCGGAGGAAGAAATTCCTCAAAGTTTGGCGGTCCGATGTCCGTAAGCCGTTCCTGCATGGCTCCAGGCATAATCTACTCCTTTATCGAATTTTTAATTTTCTGTTCGTTAATACTACCCAGTCCCGAAGAGAAACCCTATTCGTCTTCCTCTTCGTCATCATAATAATCTTCATAGAAGACATAAGGATTATCACGTGGATAGGCGACCATTTCCGGAATCGGCTCAACGCCAATAGCCTCAAGGAAATTACCCATGCCGACACGTTGGATGAATTCACCAACTCGTTCACGAGCCTTTCCTTCTTCACACCAGACATCCTGAATTTCTTCAATCAAATCAAAGAAATCTTCACGTTCATCTTCATCGTCGAGGTTGATAAATGGAATCAGCACACTCGACAGCAATGCACCTTCAACGATAGGAGCCTTTGATCCGATCAAGACAACCGCGCCAGTATCCGTACCGGGACGAAGTGCTTTCGGCATCGCATTGATACAGTGCATACAATGACGACAATCATCGTTGTTAATCTCAATGGCTTTCGCCTTGGCGTCATACTTCATGCACTTCGCCGGGCAATTGAGGACGACATCATTGAAGATGTCCATGCCGGCTTTGTCGTAATTCTTGATCTCTTCTGCATCAACACGGATATCATCTTTCCAGGTCCCAATAATGGAAATGTCCGCACGAGCGATGGAAGCAACACAATCGTTCGGGCAGCCAGACATCTTGAATTTCCATTTGTACGGGAATGCGGGACGATGGAGCTCATCCTGGTAACGCATGGTGATGTCGTAGCAGAGTTTAAGTGTATCGTAGCAAGCCCATTCGCAACGTCCCGGGCCTACACAACAACTTGGAGTACGAACATCTGATCCTGAACCACCAAGGTCAAATCCAGCTTCGGTTAATTCAGAAAAAATGGGTTCCAACTCGTCTGTTTTGGTTCCGAGAAATACGATATCACCAGTGGAACCATGCATGTTAGTCAACCCACTACCACGTTTCTCCCAGATATTGCAGAGGGTACGCAGTGCATCGGACGTATAAAACCATCCGGAAGGTTGATTGATACGAATGGTGTGGAAGTGTGAAATGTTCGGGAAATCTTCTGGAACATCCACATAACGACCAATTACACCACCGCCGTACCCCATAACACCGACGATGCCGCCGTGCTTCCAGTGACCAATTCTTTCGTTGTATGACCGTTCAAGTAGTCCAAGCAGATCATTCGACATGGGGCTGTTCTTCGCCGCCAACTTGATCTCCTTGACAAAACTTGGCCACGGCCCCTTTTCCAACTCATCCAACATTGGGGTTTTGTACTCTTTGGGCATGATTCCTCCTATGCCTTACCCGTGGTTATGCGCCCGAGTTGCGCTCCTCCCCTGAAGCATTCAGGCACCCACTTTGATTAAGTTAAAAAACAGCTAAACGATTTCGTGATTTATTTCGCAAACAACTTCAAATTTTTCAAGCATCAGGCTACTGAAAAATCTTCTATCTGGATTCCTACCTCATTCATATCATTTACCTACCAGGAAACAGGATAAACCCTCTCTGCTCTCCTGACTTCAATAGCCTTCCAACCAACATTTACCTACACTAAAAAATAACAACTACTTACGCTTTATTTTGTGAATTATGGCACATAACGAGTTTCGACTTCAGCAAATTATTCAAATAGCTACGTATTGTACACCTGTCGGTGGTCAAATGGACTGTTTTTCAAGTTCCCTCACCGACTATCCGACCATAACCACTTTTGTATACTGCACTTAACCATTCAACAAGTACACATTTCCCAACCACTCTCGCCAGCCAACCCCATAAAAACACAATTGTGTAACGTAACGAAAACGTAAATATATTACAACGCAACTCTGTGTTTTTATTAAGTTTATCCAGACTATGTGAAATAATATAACAATCTCTGCATCCATTGCAAGCAGTAGAAAAAGTTTAGGCTCCCCTTATCTTTTGCTCAAATGGGAAGCCTGCTCCTGGTAAATCCGCTAAACTCAAATGATGCGTCATAAATCGTAATAATCTGTGATCTACTGCGCTGTCTCTCGGTCTCCTTGTGATTATCGTAACAGAATCACTTTCTGTGAGGTTTGTAGACCGTTTTCTGTTTCAGCCCTCAAAAAATAGGTTCCTGACGCCAATCCCTTCGCATCGAGGTAGAAATGATGTTTGCCTGGCTGGAAGGTTCCCTGCACGACCTTGCCAACATCTCTACCCAGTATATCAAAAAGATGAATGGACACATCACCTTTTTGGGGAAGCGTAAAGGTTGCACGCAGGGTTGAGTTGAACGGGTTTGGGTAGGGAGGTGTAAGTAAAAGATCGTTTGGAATGTTTTTTGAAATTTTCTCCGATACATTCACTTGAGGATTGACATCATAAATGAGAATTCCTGGAGTGTAGCCCGACACCCCAATTATCTCAACTTCCGGATCAGTGTCAATATTACCAACCACAACTGATTTAAGTTTATCGTTGTCCAGGATATGGGTTTCGAAGTTAAGATTACCGTCATTTTCATACCACGCAACAGCCTCAGCGTATTTACCAATCAAATCAAGATCACCATCACGGTCCAGATCAACGATTTCAGCAGCACCACTTACATGTAGTTCTTCTTGATATGGATTTATTTCAATAATTCGGAACTCACCTTCACCTTCATTTAGGAAAAGATTGCCTTGATTATAGATATCAATATCGCCATCATAGTCAATATCAGCAACTGCAACATTAAATGATGGATAGTGCAATCCGGGAAATTCATCGTAAAATACTATTTCAAATTGTAACGGCTCCAATTGCCTGTACCAGAAGAAATTGTGTCGAAATGAACTCATGACATCAACATCACCGTCGAAATCTATGTCAAACGCGATAAATCCTTCTGCATTCCAGGTATCTCGGCAGAGCATTTGTGGTTCACTTAACTCGCCACTTACCATTTGCTCCCACCACACCAGACCATATCCTTCTCCATCAGGATTTGCTCTACCAATTATATCAAAATCACCATCCTGATCTAAATCAGTTAGTTCAATTGGTGCAACGCTTAATCCTATTTCATTCTGTTCATATTCACCTGCAGAGATGTTTTCCCAGAAGTATATTTGAGGACCATTTGATGTGAAAAAGTCGGTATCACCATCGGTATCGAAATCTATAATACTTATTTTGGAAACTCTTCCAATTGAATCATTCAAGACCATTGGGCTATCAAATCCTCCTCTGCCATTATTTAATCGAAGAACTAAATTATTTAGTGGATTCCGGTAGCCACCCATTCCATTGTGGTTAAGAATGTCCAAATCGCCATCATCATCATAATCTATCAAAGCAGGAAGGTAATTATACTTGTGATGGCTTTGTAGATTTCGTTTAGAGTAGTCTGTTTCTGTCCCTTCAAACCAGGCTATATAATTAACCAGTGTGTTCCACCCGGGCATAGTGCAAAAAATATCTGTGCCACGTCTGTTGTTAATATTACCGGTGAAGGCAAATTCTACTCCATCATGAACGATTACATCTTTGTTCACCACTTCACCGAATTGATCAAAGCTATAGATGGCTAAGTTTCCGATAGAGATACCCCAATCAGACCAACGGTGATTTCCAACGAGCAGGTCCAAATTGTTATCGCCATCCATATCAGCCAGTTTGAATCTTTGAAATGTGGAAATGAGACCAGGATCAATGGGAACATAGGTGGTGTCTACAAACTCGGGAGTGAAAAATTCGTCGTCTCCAGAATTTAACCATTTATACAGAATCAATCCCTCAAAATCGTGATAACAAGTAAAGATGTCAGTATCACCATCATGATCCACATCAAATGAAATTGACCCCCTGGTGTTGCTGAGCGTATCAACGATGGTATGTTCTGTAAACTCACCACTACCACTTCCCTCCCACCACGACAAAGTAGATGAATCAGCGTAACAGACGAAGTCGAGGATTTGATCAAAATTGAAATCAACCAGTTCCAGATATTTGGGAGTATTATTCCCTGTCATCACAATTTCTCTTGTGAATTGTAAATTGCCGGTGTTTTCCCAAAGCATAAGGGTTGGATAATTTCCCCCATAGTAGGTTAATAAGTCCGGAAGTCCATCAGAGGTAAAATCACCTGCATAAACAAGGTTGACAGGAATATCTTGTAACGACACCTCAGTAAAGTTCATTTCACCATCATGTTCCAGGATATAAAGTTGACTGTTTCCTGCCACAATTACAAAATCTTGAGTACCATCTTGATTCATATCTTCACAAACGATCCGCCTAACTTCCCTCTCTGTTGGAGAAAATAAATCAAAACCCCCATTGCCAGTATTAAGGAAAAAACGGTTGAAATAGGACTGAGTATAAAGATCCAGCAAACCATCATCGTTTATATCGAAGGAATACCCAATAAGATTTTCATTAAATGGCAAGCGGTAAGGAAATCGATGACTCTTGTAAACGACTCGAGCTGATGAAGTAGTATTGAATGCGGAAATAATCGTAAACAACAAAATAAATGTAGGGAATGAAATACGCATACCGCCCCCGTCAAAATGCACTTCAGGTCTGATTCAGGAATCAATTGACTTGATTCTCTGGCATTAGTCTGCTGTTCTGAAACGGTGGCCTTTAACAAGTAATTACTACTAAACTACTGATAAAAAAATAGTCAAGCAAGACTAGTTCAGGTCGGATCATTCGATATCCAGTGATCTACCTTTTCTACTTCAAATCACTGCATATTACGCAATTGGATGTTTGAAAATCCACCTTCTTAATCACTATGCGTTTGAATTTGGGTAGCTCGCAGCAATGCATACAGGCAGGGGGGTGCATCCCCACGCAACCTCAAAAACCCAACAGCCGACAACTTATTTGAGCACAAACTTTAGAGAACTACCGCACTAGAATCACTTTCTGTGAGGTTTGTAGACCGTTTTCTGTTTCAGCCCTCAAAAAATAGGTTCCTGACGCCAACCCCTTCGCATCGAGGTAGAAATGATGTTTGCCGGGCTGGAAGGTTCCCTGCACGACCTTGCCAACATCTCTACCCAGTATATCAAAAAGATGAATGGACACATCACCTTTTTGGGGAAGCGAAAAGGTTGCACGCAGGGTTGAGTTGAAAGGGTTTGGGTAGGGTGCGGACAGGGTAAAAGTATTTGGTAGGTTCCCCGATTGATTGTGCTTTACGTTGAAGAGGGGAGTGGTGTCATAAACCAGAAACCCGCCACCGTACATGGGACACCCGATGATTTCCAGTTCGGGATCACCATCGATATCGCCGACTGCTGCAGAGGTAAACTTTTCGTTGTCCAGCAGATGAGTTTCAAAATTCAAGTTGCCATCATTTTCGTACCAGGCTGTCGATTCCAGATATTTTCCAAGAAGATCAAGATCACCATCTCCATCCAGATCAATTATTTTTGGTGCACGCGTGACTCTCAGGTCTTCTGTGGGTGGATTAATCTCTTGGAACTCAAAGTATCCCTCACCATCATTGAGGTATAGATCGTGCTGGTTATACAGGTCAATATCTCCATCTAAATCGATGTCTTTAATCGCAATATCATCATACCAGTAGCTTCCGAGAGGTGGAAGATTGTTGTATTCACGTTTTTCAAAGCGAAAGGGTTGCACCTGAACGAAATAATAAAACTGATCCTGGTTAACCGAAAGTAGATCCAGATCACCATCTCCATCGATATCTACTGGCTTCAACGTAGCTTGAACTGTAGTATGGGACAGCATCGCGACTGGTTCAGCGAACTCAACTCCATCCCTGTTTTCCCACCAAACCAGGTCAGCATCTTCTTCAGGGTCCCCGAGTACACCAACAATATCAATATCACCATCTGAATCCAAATCTGTGTAGCAGGATTTGATTTCAGACTCAAAGGGTAGAAGGTGAAGCGTAAAAGTCTCGTTTCCCTGGTTTTTGAGTATTCTTATTCTACCAGACCAGTCGTTTGAAAGCAGGAAATCGACATCTCCATCCCCCTCAAAGTCTGCAAGAGTATATTCAAGTGAAAATCCAAGCGAATCTTCAATTAGCTCACCTTGATTGTACGCACCATTTCCATCATTTCTGTACCAAAGAAGCCTGGCATCGTACTCATAGATATTATCAGAAGTTATTACGATCAGATCTTGATCTCCATCTTCATCAAAATCATACAATTGCGGATTGCTTGTAAAAGGTTGTTCTAAAGCAATTCTGCTTACTTCATAGTCTGATTCTGTCCACTCCATCCACGCCAGATAATTGATAAGCATTCTTCTTCCTGCAAGCGTACAAAAGAAATCAACGTTATCATCAGCGTTAATAAATGCCGGTACCGCAAAGTAGGCACCATCATGTACAAGAACATCAGATGATACAATGTCCCCGTTGAAATCAAGTTCATGCCAGACCAACGCCCCGTAAGACAGACTCCAATCCGACCAACGATAGTTCCCTGTGAGCAGATCCTCTATTCCATCACGATTGATATCAACTGTTGCAAGTGTATGTATATCACCTGTTTCAGGTTGCGTATAAATCGCCTCCTGATAAAAGTTTTCGTTATCGCCGCGATTTACCCACCTGTATGTGGTTGGGTACCCATCATGGGTAGCTGGACTCGTGAAGAAGTCTATATCTCCATCGTTATCCAGATCGAGAGCTTTGAAATGAATCCCTCTACTAAGGGTATCGGCAATTATATGCTCAACGAACTCACCTTCTCCGTTCCCTTCCCACCAACCCATCACATCGTTCGAACTACCAATAAAATCGAGGAAGCCATCATTATTAAAATCAATCGGTTGTATACTATAGGGTGTCGTTTCATCCTCTGAAATAACGCTTGCGGCAAATGTCATATCACCATTGTTCTGCAGGTAAAACAGGGAAGGTTCGCTTGAATACATCAGTAAATCTGGTAATTCATCGTTGTTTATATCAGCTACAGTTAGTTTTGAGAAAGAAGCGAAGTCCAGCACAATTTCTTCAAACTCCAAATCACCTACCTGTTCGAGAATTATCAGAGAATCAGAATCTATTACGAAGTCATTATCTCCATCATGATCAAAGTCTGCACAAACAAGCCACCTAATACTGCGTTCTGTTGGAAAAAACTCTGCAAATTCTCCGTTTCCATCATTTATGAAAAAATGCGTCCGATTGTATGAATTGAAGAATACATCAGCATAACCGTCGCTGTTAATATCAAATTGTTCGACGCGAGAAGGTTCTGCATAGGTCGTATCTTCGGAGAAAGGATGGCTTTGAAAAACGATTCGAGCATTCAGGGTCGTGTTGATCAGCAGAAAAATTGCTGCAGTAAGTAGAAAATCAGAAAAGTGTCGCATCTTAGCCTCCTCAAACTCAATCTCGTTAACCGCTTGCTTAGAAAAATTAAACAATGTAATCGCACTAGAGCATGAAAAAT
This sequence comes from bacterium, assembly GCA_019912845.1. GTDB lineage: Bacteria > Electryoneota > Electryoneia > Electryoneales > Electryoneaceae > JAIOHU01. Next base: position 38,550 of record JAIOHU010000277.1, on the reverse strand, counting down.
CCAGTATAAACTATCGGGAAAATCTCTTGGTATCTTATTGCAATAAAATCACTTTCTGCATTCTGGATTGGTTTGCTAAACTTACTTTCAGGAAGTACACCCCACTGCCGGGATTCGAAAAACCGTCACCCAAATTCAGTGTGAATTTATGATAGCCAGCGTTGAACCGACCTTGGTGGCTGTAGACTTCCTGCCCAAGAACATTCAACAGTGTAAAGCGTATTTTTTCCGCTTCCGGCAAGCTGAACGGGACAGTGGTTGTGTTGTTGAATGGGTTCGGGTAGACGTTTTCAACGGTAAATTCGGTTGGTAGCGTGCCATCCTGTTTTCTTTCTGATAATGAAATTTCAGCGTACGCTCCATCTCCGAAGGTATGCATTTCTGACGTTTTGTCGGTTTCAGCAATGAGCCTTCCCTGTTCATCAAATACTTTAATAATAATCGAATCTCCCGCCACAAAGCCGGGAAGCCCGTACTTTTCATCATTTTCCCAGGCGACCATTGGGTTGAAACGTTGGTTCTCTTGAAGTATCGCTTCACCCACCAATAAATCACCATCATAAACTTTGATCAGAGACGGATTCTGCGCCTGAATGCGTTCTTCCAGTTCGACAATAATCGCGTAGGGCTTTCCATTGGAAATCGAGGGAAGCGTATGGTCTGTGGTTATATTGACTATTTCGTTCGGGTATGTTCTATTTCTACCAAATTGCTGATCAGGAATTGTATACTGGAAAGTTACATCCTCAAAGGGTAGCACCATCAATCCTTCGCCAGGTTGCAGAAACTCAATCGTGTTCAAATCCAGTTCGGGAATCCAGATACGACCATCATCTGAAATTACAATTTGAATGACTTCCGCAATTGTATTCATTGCTTCTGTGATTAAGACTTGTTCATTAAATGGATGCCCCAGCCAGTTCCACATGCCACCCTCAAGGGAATACTCATGAGTCAGGTCTACAGGAACACCTCTGATCGTTAGTGTGTCGAGTGTTGTGCCGAAGAGACGATACGCTTCCCCTACATCGATGTCCTCAATGGTATCTATTCCATTCTCTGGAATGTAGACGTTCCCCTGATCGTTATAGACAATCACAAGGTCTGCGATGTTTTCAACAATACGGGAAATTGCAGGGAAATAGGGCTGAACAGGGAAACTTACCAGGTTGAAATAATTCGATTGCAGAGGTATTGACAAGCTGACTTCAAACTCGGATGACAATTTCATAAGAAGCTGACCAAACTCATACTCTCGTATATATTTAAAACCAGCGATAGCATAACCACCATCAGAGGTTCTGCTGATTGATTCGCCATGAAAGGTCAGTTCATTATAGAAAGATTTTATCCATTGAATTTCGCCTGACTCATCTGTTTTTATCACGTTCAATGAATCCGCCGGCATCTCAAAATCGCGGGCAATGATCATGATACCGCCATCATGCGCTTCTACAATGTTTTTTGTATAAATTGGTTGAATCCAGATCGGTTCGCCTTCCGAAGTAAACCTACCCAAAGCCGTTCCTCCAACAATGATGTCACCATTCGCTTTCTCAAATGCTGAAGTTGCCTGCGCACCAGGTCTTGGGGAAAATTCTTCGCCAAGCAGGGTTACCCAGATCGTTTCCCCTTCAGGTGTGATTTTCAACAAAAATGAGTTGGTATTTTCAACATCAAATGAGTTGGTTTCACCTACAACAAGATAGTTGCCATCTGAAAGTGGAGTTACCCAGTGGGCTGAATCCCAATACCCTTCTTCACCATACAGACGAGTCCAAAGTGTATCTCCCTGGAGATCAGTTGCCACCATGAGCGCATCGATCGCGTAAAAATCATCGTCTGTTTTCGCTCTACCGACAATTAAATATCCTTCGTCTCCCATTTTGCAGAAGTGTTCAGGATAGTTCGAAATGAAGAATTGAAAACGTTGCGTCCACTCGTCATCCATTCCATTGTCAAGCTTAGTAAAGTCCATTCTCCCGAACGCAGGATAAAACGAAAGAATAGCACAGCCATTGTCTTCCGTAGGTTCAAGCCAGTTACCACGACCATTGGTAGGAATTGCATATGTTGATTGAACATAGTCACCTGACATCGTATATGTCCTAACAATTGAACCATTTGCATTGCCATTGTTGTAGCCAAACCCATATAGGATAAGGTTTCCATCAATTTTTTCTTGTACACAAACAGCTTCTTGAGTCACATTTCTTCTTTCAGGCCCGGGCCAAATGACTGACCATACAGAGTCCAACTGCTGGGAAAGTGATACTCGGTTTTCTGCAATAACCAGAATAATTGCCATCAGGATAATCAGTTTTCTTCTCATTGCATACCCGTTTTAGAATGAATCCCCTGTTCCCATCCAATCTTTTTATTGGTGGGAACCGGGATTTATGTTGACAATCGAACTGGTTTTACTTCATCAAGATCAACTTTTGGTAATTGTATTCATTATCAAAGGAAGCTCTTAAGAGATAAACCCCACTCGAAGCAGGAAACTGATCTGTCCCCATCATTATGGAGAGGTTGCTTAAACCAGGTTTCAAGAATTCAGATTTTCTGTATATCTCTTGACCACTCAGGTTAAAGATCACGATCTCCACATTTCCGCTCTTCGGCAGAGAAATTTCTAAAGTAGTGGTGCTATTGAATGGGTTGGGGTAGACGTTTTCAACGGTAAATTCTGTTGGCAGCGTGCCATCCTGTTTTCTTTCTGATAATGAAATTTCAGCGTACGCTCCATCTCCGAAGGTATGCATTTCTGACGTTTTGTCGGTTTCAGCAATGAGCCTTCCCTGTTCATCAAGCACGTTAATCTTAATCTGGTTGCCTGTGGTAAATCCACAGAGGTTGTATTCTTCCGAACCTTCCCATGCAACAACAGGAATGTGCTCCGTGCCTGCTGTAACAGTTGTCTGACCTACCAGCAAATCCTCATCATATACTTTTATAACTGCTGGATTCATTTCCCATAAGTTTTCATCCATTTTCACAACAATTGCATAAGGTTTTCCTGTCACAATTGATGTTGGACTATAAGCCGAAGGGGTTTTTGCAATAGCAGGTTGGCGTGTGTTGTTTTCGACCAATTGTTCATGCGGCAGCACATATTGAAATGTAAAATCTTCGTATGTCAGCACCATTAACCCTTCACCGGGCACCAGCGTTTCAAGCGTGTTTATTTCCAGCTCTGGAATCCAAAGGTTGCCATCATCGTCCATGATAATTTCGATATGTTCTTCTAATTCGGAAAGAGCTTCGGTTGCGGGGTATTCTTCCAAGAAAGGATACCCTATCCAATTCCATCTTCCGGCTTCAAGTGTAATTTCATTTTCAGGATCTATTTGAATTCCCTCTACATCCCATAAAGTATTCTGATCGCAAAAAATCTGGTATCCACGTACAGCATCATATTGAAAGTCGAACATTCCGGGGAGGATGAAATCGCCATTTTCAGAAAGTGCTATAACCAAACCGGCAATATCTCCAAACACACTCTGCGCAGTAAGCTCGTTCGGTTGCAAGGGGCCGGAAACGAGTTCAAACCTGCTTGCTGCTAGTTCTACTTCAAAATTGAGCTCTTGTACATCTGTTTGAATCGCAGCCGAACAATCGTAAATCCCCAATGATAGCGTTTCAGCAAGATATAAATATGGTGGTTGTACCAGGACACCCAAACATGCTCCATGGGTGTGATAGAATCCGGTTATTTCAACATTCTCAACATCTTCAATGTCAAATACCAGCACTCCTCCCTCGCGATCAGCAAGGAAAACAAAGTGTTCGTACATATCTACTGAAACACCCCAATCTTCGGTGTCGAAATGGTAAACTTCTTCGGGGTTTGTCGGATCAGAAATGTCTACGATGTACATTCCATCGCCTTCACAGGCTATAATAGCGTAGGATTCATAGAGGTATATATCTTGTGCATAACGTCGCGTATCAAATCGACCGATTTCTATGGGGTTTATTGGGTTTGAAACTTCAATAATACGCATTCCGCTGGCACCATCAGCCAGATACACAAAATTATCCCGCGCATCAATACCGTAGCTCAGTGTTCTGGTGTCGTAAGTACCTACAACAACAGGGTTGGTTGGATCACTAAGTTCTACTATTGCCAGCCCTTCATTGTACGCAGCTATATATGCATATTCTCCTTGAACTGCAACATCCTGAAGGTTTCCATTTACATGTACTGCGCCGACTTCCTCTAGTTCAAGAGGATTTGTGATGTCGAATATTTTAAAGTTTTGCGCATCATCATCATTGTACCCCGGCATATATGCCAGATCTCCAACAATGTGCATTCCCCGTGGCTCAAAACCGAGGTCAATAAAGGACAAAATCACTGGATCGTTCGGATTTGAAATATCTGCAATGGCAATTCCATGTTCGGTGTCAATTATATAAGCATAATCCTGATAAATTGATATCTCTTCGGCGACATACGTTTCATACCTCCCCAGTGGTTGTGGGTCGGTTGGATCGGCGTTATTGAGAATAATCAAGTCGTCCCAGCCGGCTGTGAGAAAAATAGAATTCCCAGAGAGGGCTAAATCATCTATGCGACGTTCTACATAATATGAACCAAGTATTTCGATGTCTTCCATATTGGCAAAATCAAGAACGACATATCCATGGTTATTGGGTAAATATCCAATATCATCTTGAATAACAAGGTTGCTGGCTGATCGGATGTTAAATGTCTGTAGTTCTTGGGGGTTATCTGGTTCTTGTAAGTCATAAACAGTAAATACCTGGCTGCTGCTACAATAGAGATAATGATCAACTAACGTTACATTACGGGTTGACCAATCAGGATCCAACATTGTTAACACAATTGGATTTTCCAGATCAGTTATATCAATCACGGCGAAACCATCAGCACCACATGCGAGAACGGCGTAGTTTTCATGAATTGCTACTTGATATCCGGGTGCTGGATGTACTCCTCCAATTTCAATGGGATTTGTCAAATCTGAGATATCAAATATCGTCAACCCTCCACCCAGACTTGCAACAAATGCCGTGGATTCGATCGTTTTAATGTCTGTGACAATGTTTAAGGTTTCGTCACGATAAATCGCTTCAGGATTTGCTGGATCAGAAACATCAACTATACCAAAACTGCCTTCGAGGTCTGATACAAACAGGTTGTTTCCAGACTTTGAAAAATGATACGCTTCGTTGGTCAGTTGCGAAAACCCGATTTCAACTGGTTGTGAGGGGTCAGAAATATCTAAAATCCTCATCCCGCTAATTCCTGTTGAAACATATGCAATTTCACCTTCAACAATAATATCAGTTGCGTAATACCAGTACTCTACTCCACTTACGCGGAATACATTCAGACTATCCTGCGCTGTTGAAATAGCAGGGATAAGCTGTATCATCACAATCAATAGTAAAATATGAAAATGTTTCTTTTTCATCTGCTTTACCCTTTTCTTATTGAACAAACAAATGTTGTCTATATCAAAAAGTTCCGCACAAGTAAAACTAAAAAAAGACAGAATAATTAAGGGTGCTTGATGTACAGTGCATGGTCGACTTCCCCGGGGTTGAATGTATGAAAATGTGACCTATTAATAACTTATACCGTTCAATACGATTTGTAAAGTCAAAATCTTCTAAATCATGTGAAATTATTGGGCTTGCTCTGAGGGACAGGAAATTTAGTGTGTTGAATCGGTATGAGACAAAAGATTGTTTGAAAAAACAACAGAAGTCCAGGTCTGAGAGGCAAACCTTCATACTAACAGATTTTCATGAAATGAGAATCTGTTACCGGAAGTACATCTCCTCCCTGCAACAAATTCAGGCTGATTTTGGGGGCAAGAATGGTGAAGCGATCTGATACACCGTTCTCAGAACCTGGACCCCATATTTCCACACACTATCGGATTAAAACCACTTTCTGACGGTGCATTTCTCCCTTCGAAGTCACTTGCAGGAAATAAACCCCGCTACCACATCCACTTGAACCTTTTGAAATATCCACATTATGTACATGCCTACCCGCGAACAAATACATATCAACGCTGTAAACTGTTTGACCCAGAATGTTCATCAGTTCAAACTGCACATTTCCTTCAGCGGGAAGCGAAAGTGAAATAGCAAATGTGGGATTGAAAGGATTGGGATAGGCATTTCCAACTTCAAATCGATCGGGAATCGCTATTTTTTCTACTGTCAGTGCTGTATATGGATCTTTACCGAGAAAATTAAATGTCACATTTCCATTGTTTGAAGAATGGTTGTTTTGGGTTCCAATGCCTGGTGTTGGATAAATTCCAACCAGGGTTCCAGATTCATTCAATACTTTAACTGTGACATCATGCCCTTCTGTGAATCCAACAAGCCCGACCTCATCATCACCACCCCAGGCTATGACTGGGACTATATCGACATCTTGATCCACAACTGCTTTGCCAACCAGTAAGGAACCATCCCAGAGTTCAATAGTCGAAGGATTTCCTGAGTTCAAATCATCAGACAATCTTACGAGGAAAAGTTGGGGAAGTCCTGTAGGGATTGGTCCACCTGAAACCACATGGGTAAACTCCTGATCATCATTATTTAAAACAACCTGGATATCTTGTTCGTAATAGAACCTCACCGCTTCATCCACGAAGAGAAAATATCCCTCACCTGGTTCCATGTTGATCAATGTGTTCGCAAGGTCTGGTATCCAGAAATTACCGTCATCATCCATTACGATTTGAATGTGTTCTTCAATGGATGCCAGAGCTGTTTCAACAGGAACCTCATAGCTGTATTGATATCCAACCCAGTTCCATTGATCAGGTAACGCGCTGTACACAATTTCATGTTCGTAAATCCCATAATCACCAGCAATCGTGAGTTCGTCATCCTCATTTGCAAAGAGACGGTAGCCCTGGTTGAGCGAAATCTCACCGATCGTATTTATTTGATCGGGAATGTAAATACTGCCATCATTCTGGTAGGCAATTACAAGATGCTCAAGGTCAGAGAAAAGCTCTTCTGCATTTAATTCATTCGGTTGTGGATGAATATGAAATGAGACCAGCTCGAAATAGTTGCCCTGCAAAGGTATCGTTTGAAACCCCGGTAATGGAGCCTGGGGAACAACACTACTCCACAGGCTAACTGGTTCAAGAGTGTCTGGTTCAATTACATGAAAATTGACGAGTGCCTCATAAGCTGGTTGATTTGGACTAAGCGTAGCCGTTACCTGCAAATCAACTGCATCATCAACACCCAGCACACCGCTTGCTGGTTCGATGGAAAGCCAACCGGTTGAATTCATGGAAGCATAGACAATCGCATTCGCCAAAATGCGTGCACCATCCGTATCAGCATTCCAGTTACCTTCATTTACATCACTGCTGGGTGGATAATATCCAAGATCAACTCGTCTGCTGCCATTCTCCAATTCGCGAATCGCAACAAGTGGTTGACCATCCGACCATTCAGCGATCAGGTGAGCATCAGGATGGAGTTCTGTAGTCGATGGGCGAAAAGATGAGTCGCCACCGTCAAACTCCTCAACTCCATGCATCAACAGGTAATCCGGGTAATGGATGAATCCCAGGGATTCTTGAGGACCTTCAATGATTTCACCTGGGGGTATACACCAGTAGTCTTCTTCATTGAATCTTCCTTCAAGGTGAACTCCACTGTTTCCGGGAAGGGCACATATAACAGCACCACCATCATCTATGTAGTCAGCGAGACGGTCACCAAGACTCGCCGGTTGACCATATTCAAGGTTTGTCCAGGTAAGGACTACGTCAAATAATTCCAATTCCTGGAGACGTGGTGCTCTAATCCAGGCATCCATGTAGGTGACACTGCTGAAAACATTCTGTTCTATTAGTTTGTCAATTACATCAAGAATGGCGTCCAGTTCGTCCGCTGCAACGATGAGAACATGTGGCGGAGAATCAAGTTCATTTACAGTCTTTCTGTTAGCTGGATTTTCGTCATAAAAGATTGTGAAAGCATATTCGGAAGGTGGAGTATCGTAGTTACGATGTTGCTTGTCCGTGGATTTTTCGCATTCATTGATAAGATTTTGAACTGCTGACTCGATCTTTTGTCTACGATCACGTTGAAGGTCCTGAAATTCCTCGTCCGTAATTAAGACATCAGCATACCAGTGAGCGTCCCTGCCACCATTATTTACAAGGGTGACTGTTTCTGTTACAATCTCATTCAGTGCAAGCTCAAACTCGAGTAACTCTGGATCAATCGAAAGTTCAGGAGGAAATTCATGATCCAATTCGAAATCAATTGTGTAGGTTTCACCATCAAATACATCTTGTTCGACTATTTCAGATGAGTAATATCCATCTGCACCTGCTACAACCTCATATTCTCCTGTTGGAAGACCTACCTGGTAAAAACCCGTATCATCTGTAAAAACAGTTCTGAACAGTAAGTCTTCCTCAACAGATACCCACAGTTCAACCCCGGCGTGTTCCAATCCTTCCTCAGTTTCTGAATCTCTTACAAAACCTTCAATCGTTCCATAGTTGATCACATTAAGATCTATCCATGTTGAACCGACAACCCGTATTTCGTTTTCAACCTCAACAAGTACATCTACGATAGCACTGTATTGTGCTGGTGCTAATAAAGACCAGGTAAATACATCTACCTCGATGTCAATTAATTCATCAAATCCGATTGTACCTGAGAGTGGATCAATATGCAGCCAGAAATATCCTTGGAAGTTGAGAAAGTTTTGCACAATTGTTTTTAACTGGTCAAAGTCGTCCTGGTTTGTCCAATACCCGGAGTAGGGTGTTTGTATGAAAGCCAGAAAAGTTCCTGATCCGTAATTTTTTGAAATTATGTTTGGAACACCATCACCGTTCCGTGATGCAATATCCATTTCTTCGTCATCAAAACGAATCATGTAATAAGTAGCAGCAGTATTTATGAAATTATAACCTTCAACGAGGTTTGCATTGAGTGGAGGTTCCTCGTTTTCCAGATTCATGTGAGGCGCAGAAGATGTGATAAAGCCACGTTCATCGGTATGGTGGCACATTCTCATCATTGCATCGTACATGGATTGTGTACTCGATCCCCCAAAAAGCATAAGTTTTCCACCTGCACTACACCAATCAAGTAAATGGCTCCAGTCTTCTTCTTCAGGTGTACCACCATCCATAGCGAGAATAATAGAGGAATATGGATCAAGATTTATTTCACTCCAGTTCTGGGTGTTCATATAGGTTGCATCTACTTCAAGTTCAGATAAGGCACGTAGAATAGATTGATCTATTAAGGTTGTATGTAATACCAGGTATGGCGCACCATACTCCACATTTTGATGTGTGACCCTTAGTTCAAAGTCATATTCCTGTTCACATGGATCTTGATTTTCAAGTGAAAGTATATCCGAATCTTCTTCGTACATTTCCAGTTCAAAAATTAGAGTAAAGGGATCAGCGTTTATATACGGCTCAGGTCGGATTTCCACATCAACTGTATTCATCCCTGGCATTAAATCAAGCACTATTGTTTCGTCAAAATAACCGTCTTCGACAATAATAAGCTCTACCAAATCCGTTTCAACTCCTTCAATCAAATAGTTCCCGTCTTCATCTGTAATCCCGTTGCGATTACCTATATAGACATGCACCCCAGCTACAGGCTGATCGCGGCACTCGTCCGTAACAATTCCTTCCACAGTGGCTGTTGGTGGCGGCCACTCAATATTTTCGTTCAGCGTAAAGCCAACCGCATAGCCATCCTGTGGTGCGAGATTTTCCTCGTTGTAGCAGTACTGCAATCCGGCACCACTACCTTCAATCCCCACAGTGCAGGAATTGTTCGTCATGGTGATTTCCTGGTATTGAAGAACGATGTCTCCATTGTCAAACAGGATGATTTCCGCGGTGATATCCCCATTGCCATCCTGGGAGGGTACATTTTGAAGTTGGATGATGATGGTATTCTCATGAAAAGCATAATAGATAGTACCACCAAGAGAAGGGTTCAGGTCATCCCAGAACAGTGCAATCAGATTAGCGGGATCATTCCCATCAGCAATATCCTGGTTTTCCGGGGCGGAATCCTGATCAGGTGAAAAGGAAATCCATCCATTCGTGGACAGGTAGAACTCCGTGCACTCTTCCCCATAAAAGGGAAATATAAAATCATCGTTTAGTTCGAATGGACCAAGGTAGTCATTATCTGTCTGTGCTTCGATTTCGAGTCCAAAATTTCTGATGTCAACCCAGTTGAACTCAGGACCATTCTCCTCTTCCTGATCATAAAAAGAATAGCCGAACTCGTCCGGACCGCCTTCACGATCCAGTTCTCCGGATGCAAACAAGATGGTGGGTTTTACAAAAACGAATGAAAGCACCAGGACTAGCTTGATAGATCGCAGCATGATCAACCTCCCCGGGGTTGAATGTATGAAAAGGTGGTTTTAAACAACTTACAATGTTGAGAACGTCTAGTAAAGTTGGAATTGCATGAATCATGCAAAAATTCCAAGCGCGGCTCTCATGGAATTTTCAGGTAGACTGGTAACTGTAAAACTGAAGGTCCTAAAATGGGTAAAACAACAGAAGTCCAGGTCTGAGAGGCAAACCTTCATACTAACAGATTTTCATGAAATGAGAACCTGTTACCGGAAGTACATCTCCTCCCTGCAACAAATTCAGGCTGATTTTGGGGGCAAGAATGGTGAAGCGATCTGATACACCGTTCTCAGAACCTGGACCCCACTCTCTAACTCTATTGAAGATCAACTATTTTGTTCGTTGAATCAAGGAAAATTCAAAACTTTTTCAAAAAAAGAGGGTGACATTATTTGTCACCCTGCATGTATACAATAGAAAAATAAGACTTTTCGACTTACGGTTTTTGAGATTTTCGGTTTCTAACGCCCAATCTAAGATTGTTACCCAATTGAAAATTCCCTATAACCCAAACCAAACCTTCTGGGTCCCTGCCCAACTCATCACCGGGATGACGAACTATAACTCCGGTTTAAGCTCTATTCTAATGCTCATTCACAATAGTTGATTAGTTACAATACTTCCTGGATTCCAGCTAAAACCCTGCTGGAATGACGCATGGAAATTTCTGATTCTTTCACGGAATTCATAATTGTTTTAACCGATAATCCCGAGATTTTTCCCTGTTTTAATGAATGCTGCGATTGCCTTGTCGAGATGCTCACGTTCATGCGCAGCGGATAGTTGTACTCGTATCCTCGCCTGACCTTTGGGAACCACCGGATAGAAGAAACCGATTACATAAATGCCCTCATCCAGCAGGTCTTTAGCAAATTGTTGCGCCTTGGGGGCGTCATAGATCATGATCGGGACAATTGGTGTTTCACCATCCTTGATATCAAACCCGGCTTCTGTCATCAGTGTGCGGAAATATTCTGTATTCCTGCGCAACTTTTCAATCAAATCCGTCGATTCGGCGATCAGGTTGAATGCGACAATGGCACTTGCGGTAATAGATGGTGCCAGTGAGTTGCTGAAGAGATAGGGACGACCTCGTTGACGCAGGATATCAATAATTTCCTGGTGGGCTGTGATAAATCCGCCGGAAGCCCCACCCAGAGCTTTGCCGAGAGTAGAGGTGACGATATCAATCCGTCCCTCCACACCCTTCTGCTCAAACGAGCCTTTGCCATGTTTACCAAGAAAACCGGTGGCGTGTGAATCATCCACCCCAACCATGGCATCATACTTTTCTGCCAGGTCACAGATTTGATCCAGCTTTGCAACATCGCCATCCATGGAAAAAACGCCATCAGTGAAGATCAAACGATGTCGTGCATTCTGCGCTTCTTTGAGTTTCGCTTCAAGATCAGCCATATCGCTGTGCTCATAACGATATCGTTGCGCTTTGCAGAGACGGATGCCGTCGATGATGCTGGCGTGGTTCAACGCATCCGAAATGATCGCATCTTCTGGTGTCAAGAGGGCTTCAAAAAGTGCGCCGTTCGCATCAAAACAAGAACTGAAGAGAATGGTATCATCGAAACCGAGGAAATTGGAGATTGTTTTTTCGAGTTCTTTATGGATTTCCTGCGTACCGCAGATAAAACGTACACTTGAGAGACCATACCCCCAGCGATCCAGTGCTTCATGCGCTGATTCAATCAGTTTAGGGTGAGCACTTAGTCCCAGGTAGTTGTTTGCGCAGAAATTGAGCACTTCACCCTGTGGCACTTTTACAGAAGCACCTTGCGCGGTTTGCAGGATTCTTTCATCCTTGAAGAGACCAGCTTCCTTTATTGATGCCAGCTCATTGCCAAGATGTTCTTTCATCGCGGTATACATTGTTTCTCCCTTTATCTATGAATATTGGTTCTAATTTTTTGAACGCAACAAAATCAGATTCTTCGCTCTTTTGTATGGGTAAAATAGGCAGGTCTGATTGTCAGTCATTGCGAATGTAATGAAGCAATCTCGTCTTTCGTTCCATGGAAGAGATCACTTCGTCACTGCGTTCCTCGTGATGACGAAGGAAGTTTTCAGCTTCAACCTGCACAACTTAGCAAAAAACTATGGTTTTCCTGTCACTATCCCTTTCTTTCGCGCTCCTTTTCGATAAACTTCTTCCAGGATTCCTCTTTTTTATCTTTGCGACGTGTGCTTGTTACACCCTTTGATCCAATGAAAAGGATAAATTTTTTCTTACAGCGACCACAATGGTAAGGATAACCATCAAAGATCGGATACAGTTTATTTTGAAGTAGACCTTTCCGTTTCATACGTCTCAGTCGTCTGGACTGACAATGCGGGCACATTGCAAATTTTCGTTTGGTGAAAAAATTATACTGCTTTGGCATAAAGGACCGCAGGCTGTCATGGGGAACAAAAATCGCTGCGCTGAAAGGTTCATTTGTTTTAAGTGATCTGAGGTAAGATTGTTCTAAAAATTTCCATATACGTTCGACTTCCGGCTCAACTATTTTGAAAAAATTTTCAAATGACGATGTGTCCGAGGTTTGCGAAGGATCCTCAAACTCAAATGGTGCCTCTTCCACACCCTCTCGTCCAAAAGCGGCAAGATGGAATGTTTTGTAGGCTACATCCGGCATCGTCTCTTTAATCTGTTTCAGTTGACGTGTATGTGTCACCAGAAGAATGTCTAACTTGTTGAGGAGCTTCAAGCTGGCGTATGTGGAACGGTGCCCCGATAAATCAAACCCAACTTCATGACCTTTTGCCAACATCTCTGGATGAGCAGGATAATTAGGTTTGCTGTCAATCCCCGAGGAGGTGATTTCCAGTGGCATCTTGTCACGATAGGGTGATTTACTTTGATAATAACGCAGATATCCCGCGATATAAGGGCTGCGAACCATATTTCCACGACAGATAATATTGATACGGATTGGGTTCATCCTGACAAGCTCCCTGATTTCAAACCGTTGATTTTGAGCTGTGATTCAACGTGTGAAAATACCTGCAGCTCATTAAAGCAATGTATTCAGCAACACCTGAAAAATCAATTTATCATCTTCAGTGTGACAACAGGAGATATCAGGACTACTGGAAGTTTGTGGAAGCAGGCAACTCGACATTTACTGTTTTAATGAGGACAAAAGACTTTCTAGAATTGCATCTTCAGCATAGATGTTTCCTTCATGAAAATTCAGGTCGGAGTCCCAATATCCGGGGCATCCGTGAATTACCTCACCACCCACGAAAGTATAACTGATTTCATTGATCAGAGGATTCCTTGATTTATCATAGAGAAAATCATACGCCATACATTGGAAGGAACACTTCTGCGAAACTTCAAACGCAATTTTTACCATATTCAAGTCAACTTTTTTAACCGTATAATCAATGTTACCACTTCCAGAAGCGCGGAAATCATTTTCTCTGTTGTGACGACGGAACGCCCAGGCGCGTTCACCAATAACTACAATCCTAGTATCATAATTGTTGTCTGGCATGAAGTCCTGAAAATAGATATAACCTTTTTCGCGTGTCGAATGCTGTCTTAAACGAATATGTTTTTTTAGTCCTCTTTTGATTTTTTTCAATTTGCTGAAAAAACCTGCTTCTCCAGCCAATTTCTTAAACTTTTTTGAACTCTCATAACTAAGCTTTTCTCTGGAAGAAAAACCTTGACCAAATGCTCTATCCACCAGGGTAAGTGCCTCTTTCGCTGTATGAACCATCTTTACATTGGTAGAAGATGCTCCTGCTTTTAATTTGAATATCATGGGAAAATCTGCTTTTTCCAGCCATTTTCTGGCGTCAGAACTCTTGTAAAACACACGAGTTGGAATAAATGGAGCACCGGAAGCTTCAAGCAGATATTTTTGAGCAATCTTGTCGTCGTAATGATAGCAAGTCGAAAGATTTGGAAAAACCTTGAGCCCCATTGATTCCGCAGCAGCAAGAATTGACCTTGCTTCCATTACTTCCATCGGTTCACGGAAAGACCAGCGCCAGAGGAAGACATTAAATGATTTGAGCGTCTGGATGATGTTATCATCAAACGCGTTGACATACTCAGCCTCTAATCCCAACTCAGTGCAACGTTCCATCCATCGCGCGTGATAGTGTGGATCACCTTTGTGAATTGCGATTTTGGGGTTGGGATGTTCGTTCATGCATTTATCCAAAAAGTTTGGTTTTCTGGTGTGTTTCGTTTTTCATTGATTCGATTTGTTTTAGATATCACTTAGAAGCGTCTGATAGAGATTCAAAGTGCTCTCGTTTACCCGTTCGACTGTGAACTCCTTTTCAACAAGTGTTCGTCCGTTTTTACCCATACGTTTCCGAAGTGATTTGTAGCTGACAAGGTTTTCTATCGCTTCAGCCAGTTTTTCGGGATTGCTGGGCGGTGTCAATGTTCCATTTTCGCCATCTTTTACAATATCACGGCAACCGGGCATATCGGTGGCAACAATCGCGCGTCCGGATGCGGCTGCTTCTATCAGAATTTTAGGCACCCCCTCACGATAGGTTGTGGGGAGGCAGACGACATGCGATTTCCTTAGTACATCCGCCATATTCTCCTGAAACCCCCACCATTCCACTATGCCCTGCTCTGCCCACTGTGACAATGTGCCTTCTGGGATTCCCATGGGATTTTCCATGTCGGGTGAACCAACCAGAACCATACGGCAAAGTACGGCTTTTTCTTTCAATATTTTGGCTGCTTCTACAAAATCACCGACACCTTTATTCCAAAGCAGACGTGATGCCAGAATGACTATGGGAATTCCATCCTTTTCTTCTGCGAAGGGGAAGTCCCTCAGGCTCACACCCGACCCCTTGATGAGAACTGCATTGTCTTTTTTTACAACCCTGCCCTGTACAAATTCACGCAGATCGTCAAAGTTCTGAAATATCGTGAGTGATCTTTTGTGTGGTGTAAAGACCATAAGCATCAGTGTAATTATCTTCCGCAACAACTTCACCTTCGGTCTTTGTTCAGAGAACAGATAGCCCAATCCAGTGAAAGCATTTATCAATTTTAATCTGGGGAAAAAACGTGAGGCAAGTGTGCCGTAAAGGATCGGTCGGATCGTAATGTTGTGCAACAAATCCGGTTTGTACCACTTGATAATACGAACAATTTCCAGCCATGCCAGCAATGCATTCAGAGGATTGAAACTACGTTTGGAGTACCTTTGCAGGGGAATCAGCTTGATTCCGGCTTCTCTGATTTTATGACCATGCTTCTGGTCACGTGTTGCTACTGCTACCTCATATCCCGCTTCGATAGCGGTTTTTGCGAGTGGTAGACGGTGTGAGACAAAAAACCAGTCATCACCCACGAAGTAAAGAATTTTTTTTTGATTGTTTTTATTGTTCATTTGAAAAATCAGTGAATACTTTGTTCAATTAGATCAATCCATCTCTGTTCGACAACGCTCTGATCGTAATGCTGCTGGATGTGCTTTTTCCCCTGTTCACCCCATCGTTGCCGCTCATCAATTGACATGGAAGCCAGGTAGATCATCGCACTTGCCAATCCCTCCGCATTCCCCGATTCTACGAGTAGACCGTTCTGTCTATCTGTGATAAGTTCTGCTACTCCGCCAACGTTCGTCGCTACCGGAGAGAGTTTCGCTGCCATGGCTTCCATGATCACATTAGGCATTCCTTCCCAACTTGATGAGAGTACCAGTGAATCAACCGCTGAAAAAAGTTCAGGAATATCGTCTCGATTTCCCAGCAAGTTCACATTCGCTTCAAGCTTCAGTTGGGCGACCAATCGTTCTATTTCCGCACGTTCTCGTCCCTCTCCTGCGATCCAGAGTTTTTGCTGCCATCCCTTTTCGGCGAGAACAAGAGAAAATGCTTCCAGCAGCATGGGGTAGTTTTTCTGTTTTTCCAGACGTCCTACTGCCAGCCAGAGAAAATCAGATTCAGCGATATTCATGGCGTTCCTGATTTTCGCTCGAACAAAATTATCTGTAGTATATTCCGCAGTGTTTATCCCATTCGGGATAACGACCATTTTCTTCTTTGCGACGATACCCCGTTTTAAAAATGATGTAGCGGCTTTTTGCGAATTGGTTGTTGTATATGTTGAGAGTACATCCGTCCAGCGTAGAAGTGTTTCACGTGATTTTTTGCCAAAGTGTTCATTTCGCAGGGAGGTGATTATTGTTTTTACCCCTGCAAGTTTGCCTGCGATTCTCCCGATGATATTCGCCTGGTACATGAAGGTTATCAGTACCTCTGTCTTCAATTGCTGAAGTGCAGAAATTATATTGAAAAAACGTGAGAGTTGAGGTCGATTGCGTTCAAAATTCATGCAACAAATGTGTATACCATAATCAGCTAAACTTTCTGCACGATCAAATATGGGTAGGAGTGTAATTACCGAAACGGCATACCCCCTTTTTTTCAGTCCTTTTGCGAGACGGATCAATTGCGTTTGAGCACCACCTGCTTCCAGGCTGTTTGCGAGGATTGTAATTCTCGGCTTTTTCGCTGTATTGTGTGTAGTCGACAATGGTTGTCCTGAAAATAATTTGTTTCCCACAAGAGATCATGAAAAGTAAGAAGCAAACATACAAATACAAACTAATCGACCACACTGCGGACTTTGGTGCAGAGGTTTATGGTGCTGAAATTGAAGATGTGGCCGCCGGATCACTTTCTGCCATTGCCGAATGGTGGGGGATACCTCCGCCATCCATAAGCGAGAATGTAATCATCGCGACGGAGAACCTGATAGAGGTAGTGGGAGGTAGAACCATCGATACTTTGATTGAGGCGTTGAATGAGTGGTGTTTTCTGGTTCAGCATCGTTATATCCTGGTGACGGAAATTTCACTCGTGTGGACTGAAGTTTCATTGACGATCTCCTGGTTATCCAAAGATGAAATTACTCCTCCAGCCCTTGAAAGCGAGATAAAGGCGGTTACATTCCATGAGGGAACGCTCGAGCGATTTGAAGTTGGCATATTCCAATGGTACACTCGATGGATTGCAGACGTATGAATAAATGGTTCCTCGATGTTTCATGTGGGTATTTCAGATCGTTATGGAAATAAGTCATTGCGAACGCAGTGAAGCAATCTGGCGACTAATCCTGAAAGAGATTGCTTCGTCGCTACGCTTCCTCGCAATGACGACGTTTACAATTTTAATTCGGTCTCTACCTACACAAAATGGCGAATAGTCAAAAAGTTGAGGAATAAGTGCAGTCGAATTCACAAATAAAGCTGGAAAGAATCGATAAGTTCCGTTGGCGTGTACCCAAGAATGCGATGAAGGGGATGCGAGTCGATGGTAAGATCTACAGTTCCTCCAAATTGATTAAAGGGATTGAGGGTGATGCCAGTGTTAATCAGGTTGCCAATGTCGCAACTCTGCCCGGTATTGTAGGTGAGTCACTCGCGATGCCTGACATTCACTGGGGGTATGGTTTTCCCATTGGAGGTGTTGCAGCGTTCGACCTTAATGAGGGTGTGATCAGTCCCGGTGGTGTGGGATATGATATTAATTGTGGGGTCAACCTGACTCGTTCAAAATTGTTTGCGGATGACATAAGAGACCGTCTTCCATTTTTAGCTGATGTGTTGTTGTCTCAGATTCCTTGCGGTGTGGGTGTTGGTGGTGATATCGTGCTGAATGCAAAGGAGATGCGAAAGGTCAGTGAGTTGGGTGCCAGGTGGGTCGCAAAAAGGGGAATGGCAAGTCTTACAGACATCGAACACATGGAAGAGGGTGGCTGTCTCAGTAGCGCAGATCCGGAGGCTGTTTCCGATAGAGCCTGCGAACGTGGGCGTGATCAACTTGGCACTCTCGGCAGCGGAAATCACTTCATGGAGGTGCAGGAAGTTCAGGAGATTTACGATCCCAAAGCTGCACAAGCGATGGGATTGGAAGTCGGGCAGGTTGTTTTCATGGTTCACAGTGGCAGTCGTGGATTTGGCTATCAGATTTGCCAGGAGCATCTCAAAAAGATGGGCAATGCTTCCAATAAGTACAACATTCCACTTGTAGACCGTCAGCTTGCATGTGCTCCAATTCAATCCCCTGAGGGAAAAGAATATGCCGGTGCAATGGCAGCTGGTGCGAATTTCGCATGGGCAAATCGTCTTATCCTGGTTCACCGAATCCGTCGTATTTTTGAGCACGTCTTTGGTATGGGAGCTGAAAAGCTGGGGCTGGGACTCGTCTTTGATGTTTCACACAACATCGCCAAATTTGAAACTCACCTGGTAAATGGAAAAAAGCAGAAAGTATGTGTCCATCGTAAAGGAGCAACTCGCGCATTCGGCCCTGGTGATGATCGAGTCTCTCCTGCGTATCGAGGAGTTGGTCAACCAGTATTGATCCCTGGCGATATGAGAACTGGAAGTTTTGTCCTGGTGGGAACAGGGCAGGCGATGGAAGAAACTTTTGGTTCTACCTGTCACGGTGCGGGACGAGTGCTCTCGCGCACCGCTGCCCTCAAAGCAACTCGTGGACGTGACCTGACTGGATCATTGGAAAAGGATGGGGTGTATGTTCGTGCCCGAAAGCTGAAAACACTTGGCGAAGAAGCCCCGGAAGCCTATAAAAATGTCGATTCTGTTGTTGATGTCGCTGAAGGAGCTGGCATTGCCAGAAAAGTGGCAAGACTGAAACCTCTGGTCGTAATCAAAGGGTAGGAAACCACTTACCGGATGACCTGAAAATCATAGAGGCTGATAACAGTGCCATCCTCGAACTTATCCGGTTGCCAGGAACGTACATGAATCAACGGATTGTCGCTGTCTGTAAAATCCAACATCAGGAAAACAAACCCCGTGTCGCTGTAGGTGCTTGATCGCCAGTGCTGTTTGAGCATTACACCATAAAGATTCTGGTCATTATTATGCCTCGTGATTTCCAATGAATCAAATTCCACCCGCACAAAATCATTGTTCGCAAATACGTTTGTTAACGATGAGATATATTCTGTCTTAGATTTACGGACAAATTCGATGCGATCACGTGAGATGGAGCTGTTACGCAGGTGATCACTTTGTTTGGGCAATTCCGGCTTCTCCTGTATCACACGTCCAACAATGATCAACGCATCCTCACTGAAAACCCTTTGAATATATTCGATGTCTTTTCTGTTATATGCTGTCCTGAAGATTTCCACAAACTCCAGAATCCGTTGACGGAAGGCGAAGTCATTCAAACGTTCCGCATCTTCCAATAAATGTTGATAGTGATGTGCTTCCATCGCGAAGCGAATTCCATCCACCAACCCATCTTCTGAAAGAGAGAACACTAGAAATTGATAAGGGTTACCGCTGGTTTCTCCCATTGTAACCTGAACTTTTATGTCACGAATTTCAAATCCACCTCCAGGCAGTGTTAGCAATCTGGATGTCTGAGGGCTTCTCGCATTGAGTAAAGTTACCTCTGTGCAGATATCCAACGCATCCGTAAGCCCACGGTGGGTAAAGTGCTGGGTTATCGAATCCAACTCTCCGGTTTCCAGTGCGGTTATTACTTCGACGAGACGGTTTTCAAGTTCTCGTTGTAATTCTGGCGTATCAACACCTTCCAGCAATACATCAATCGGAATAGCGCAGGAGGTCATTGGGGTTACAAATAAGATCACAGCCACGGCGAAGGACAGCGATATTATAATTTGGCGCTGGAGGTTGCTCGAATTATTCATTTATCACCATCCAGATTTGCCTTGCGCCGGTATACTTACCTTCAAAAGTTGTGATTATTTCGTCTGTCTTGATGTTTACAAAACCATCGTCAGATTTATAATAGATTCCGACCAGCTCTTCCCCTGGCACAATCGCGACAAAGATGAGTTTTTCATTTGCAGGAATTTCTGTTTGATTGCCATACAACATGATCTTATCCGCTTTCGTATAAGAGCGAAGCGAAGATAGAAATGACTCGAGGTTATCTGTAGCAGCCAAAACCTCAACTGGTCTGGGAACTATCATGGAATTTTTATTGATTTCAACTTCCGACTCTTCCATCTCTGGTGTAGTGTTTTGTTCGAGGTAGGCTGTCTTCCAGGCATTTTCCAGTGGCGTTGTTTTGTAGATTTCATATAGCGCCATCAAATCGCTGTGATGTCGCATTCCACTTTCACCGGCATATTCAAGATGTATTTTAACCTTGTTGAGGTCATTTAGCGTCTCTTCGGAATACTTTTCCACATACCCTTTGCCGTTTTGGAAGGTACCGTAATCATTTCCAAGACCGCTGTAATACGAAAATGGGAGATTGTTGACTGGATTCCCCTGGTAGTCTGCTATCACATTTGCACCAGCATAACCGACCCCCTCATCAACGCTGGAAATACGAAATTGCAGACGCTCGATAATAGTGTTGAGCCTGGAGAGCAAAGCGACTTTCGGGTTATTCCAACTTTTCCCTTCGAAATCAAGTTGCAATGTATCTGTCAAGGTGTGGGTTAACAGAAATGCCCAATAGTAGTTTTTCAGACAGTCACCGATATTCAAATCATCAAGGGATAGTTCTGCCTGCTGAACAAATTCTCTTACCTTCTCCTTTTGATTTTGAACCAGATCATCAAAATCCGAGTTGGTGATGTATGCTATTGCACGGTGATGGGTTGCTGTGGTTGATCCTACCTCAAGGTATTGCAGGTTCTGTATCTGTAATACGCTGAATATTTTGCTCGAGATTACAAATTGATCTGATGTATTATACCCTTCTTCAGCATAAATACGGGTTTGGGTGCTTTGGATAAAAGCCTGAATTTTCGTCGCTAAATCATGACGTGCACGTTCCTTGGCTTTATCCAGTGTCGCACCTTCGCCTTCACCCCAGCGATATAATCCAGAGGATGTGATTTCCTGTTCGCCAGGGGGTGGGTTGTACTCTGGATCAAGTACTACATCCGCCAGGTTCCTCGTATGTGGTTGCGCTGACAAAGTGGACACAATCGTAATAAGCATTACTGTCGTAGCAAATATCGTTTTCTGAAATAGTTTCATAAATATTAAAATCCTGATATTCTTACGCCAACCAGTATCGTTCTTCCACCGATATCAAAATTTCCATCACGAGTATCATGCTCTCCATCTACTCGTTCCTCCAGGTAATTCACGTTCACCTCAAAATACTGGAACAGTTTTCTGGCAACTCCTACCTCTGTATAACTTCCATTTCCTGTTATCTGTTCAGTATCTACATCCTGTGAAATTATGGCTGAGCTCCCTGTTATCCCGGTTCCTGCCCAGACACGAAATATTCCGAGGTTCGCTGAAATCCTACCGCCTACATTAATGAAAATCTGTGTCAAGTTAATCGACGAGATTGGCTCTCCAAAGAAGCCTGTCTCAGCAGGCATAAGTTCTGAAGTGAACAGGTATAATTGTGGGCTTAAATAGATATTAATCAAAGGTGTAATACTGAAAAGTTTTGCCTCAGTATCGATACCAATCATCGTCCCAGAGGTGTTATTCATGTAAAGGGAATCGTCTATGAGGTTGTTTGTGAAATTGCCAACATTAAAACCGACTGACAAACGTGGGAGCACCTTATTCTTTTTGGGCGGATAACTGACCCGCATCTGTTTCAGATTTTGTGTTTTATCATTCTCAACTGGTTCTGATATTTCTTCCCTGCTCTTTACACTAACTTGCAGATCAACTCTTTCGTTGAATGTTTCGTTAATTCTGGTTGCATCTCCCGCATTTACTTTAACGTTTTTGCGGATTGTTCTATACCCATCGAGATATAGTTCGATTTGGTGCTCACCAGGCTCTATGTCATCTAATCTTCCTGGCGTTTTAGCTGCGGTCTTTCTTCCATCCAACCATACATCTGCACCAGTGGGGGAGGAGGCGATAATAAGGGTTCCAGGAAAGGATGTAAGCAGGAAGGTGACATAACTGGTATCTTTTGCCAATACTTCTACAGTCTTGATCCTGGGCTCATACCCAGCAGCACGTACTTCGATATCATGCTTTCCCACTGGTATTGCAGGGATAACACTCGGCTCTGTTTCGGCTGTGGCAATCAGCTCCTTATCAAGGTAAATCTTTGCACCAATGGGTTCGGCGCGAACATCAACCGCCCCTTTTTCAATCGGCAAGTAGGCATCGACAATCCGAGTCTTATTCGGTTCGAGGTAAATCAGTTGGACATGTGGCTCGTGATCTTTCAGTTCCAGCACCAACTGCGCTTCACCGATGGGAAGCTTTCCCAGCAGTATTGGAGTGGTTCCCATCACTGTGCCATCAAAAATTACTTTTGCTCCGGTAGGGGTACTTTTTACATCTAAAGTTGAATAGGCACGCTGCATTTCAAAGGTAAAATGATCCTCTTTGTCTCTTTCGTTCATAAGTGAGGTATCTATCGGACTATAACCCTCGAGCTCGAAATGAAACCTGTGCATTCCTGCAGGTTGATCTGAAAGTATGATAGGGGTTGAATTCTGGAGTTCGACACTGTTGAAGGTAACAGTAGCACCTGGAGGGTTTGTTTCTATTTTTATCGCACCTCTACCACCTAAACCAGCGACCAAAACTTTTATGTCTACTGTAACAGCATCCTTTTTGGGCATAACAATTCTATACCCACTTATGGACTGATACCCTGGTGCACTGAAGGTGAGGACATTTGTACCTGGCTCCAGGAGGACATGATAGACTCCCGATGAGGGTTCGTCCACCCGTAGAACTCCACGAGTTGACCGGAAGGATAAACCCGGCACTTCCGAACGTACGATTAACACCGAAATATCGGGATTCGCAACTACAAACGGCATTTGCGACCCCTCCTTCGCCTCCACTACTTCTATTGTACCCAGCATCTGGGCATAGGATAGTGCAGGCAGAAGAAAGCAAATCGTAATTACCTGCAAATAAAAGAGAGATCTACATCGCATCGACACCCTTCCCTCAGCTATTTTACCTCTCTGAATAGTGTAATATCGCTCTCCAATGTTAGTGAACACAAGCACAAACTTTACAAGAATGAATCGACAAACGAGGACAATCTTTCTCTGAGTGAATGATTATTATGTTTAATGGGAATTGTTGCGTTTCTCTTCTTCTTACATCTATAAAAACAGTTCCTTCCTTGATTCCAGCTAAAACCATGCTGGAATGACGCAGTGAAACATCTTCCGGGATTCCAGCTAGAACCACGCTGGAATGACGCAGTGAAATATCTTTCTAGGTTCCAGCTAGAACCACGCTGGAATGACGCAGCGAAACACCTTTCTCTATTCCTTCTAACATCATGCTGGAATGACGGGAGGGGAAACCATATTCTGAGATAGCCTGTTTTGTGGGAGTGATTCTGCCGATACTCTACAAGTTGAAGCTCATACTCTTATATTCTACAGAACTATTGGATTTCCGGTGTGGTTACAATTCCAAGTAGTATTTCTGTTTTTTGCCAACCATTACCCTGGTTTGAACTGTATTTTCGAACTGTTTTATCAATTGTTTTCTCCAGTTGTTGTGCCATTTTTTCAGATTCTTCGAGGGGCATGTTGATCATCTGGAATGAATAGAGGTGGGATTTCACTTTATCACCGCTATGTTTTTGCAGTTCAGCCATACGACTAAGAGATTGAGCCAACTTTGCCATATAATGAGCATTTGAGTTGAAATCCTCTGAAAAATCTTCGGGATCAGGTGATAGTGTACCCAGAACATCAGGACTTATCAGAAAATCCTGTGCAACTGGCTGCATGATTCGTTCCACACAATTACGTTTGGTCACGGTTTCGATACACCTTATCAACCCCTTTTTCTCCAGCTCGCGAATGTGGTAATTGACCATTTGACGAGGTCGTTTTAGTTTTTCTGCAACCCCGGTGGAAGAGTCCGGCTCAGCTCTGAGCAGGTTCAAAATTTTTAATTTGGGTTCTTTCAGCAACCAGGAAACCATCTTTGCCGAACGTATCACCATCACTTTTCTTTGTTGACTATTCATTTATGAAAAACTCCTTCATATAGAAAATATAATTTTTCTTGAAATGACTAATAGAATATAAACAATTAGTTAACTCGTTTCTTGCTTTTAAGATTTCAGTGATATTATACTGAATTTTCCAGAGGTAATCCACCTAATCATTAGTGGGTGTTTCAAAATACGGGTGACAGTAGAGGTTCATTCACGAGAGAGTTTGATTTCGGCTTTTATTTTTTCGGGGCGTTTTCACTGGTACTTTGCACGTAAAAGTTTTATTCGAAATTGCCCTTTTAGGATTTATCGTTTTTTTTCGTCGGCACATGTTTTTGTGCAAGACATTGTTGAATCAGTCTTCCGATATCTTCCACTTCTATGTAGATTGTCTTTATATTCTTTTCAAGTTTTCATCAACAGTCTAATTGTGGAATGAGCGTGCCGTTAAAAGTCTTACTTGCAGATGATATAAATCCCTACGAGGATGAATTTGTTGCCATAATGCGTGAAAACGGAATGAGTGTTGATGTTGAGAAAGATGGCGCACAGGCAAGGGATCGAATTCTTTCAGGGGCTTATGATATTCTTATTTGCGAAATTGTTCTACCCACATTAGGTGGAAAAGAGTTGGTAAAATCTGTCCTGATTGAATATCCTACCTTTCCAATCTTTATCTTTACACGTCACCCTAACATGCTTGATGCTTTTCAATTCGCCCAGATCGGAGTTTTAGGCTACTTTACCAGGGACGACAATTTATCCTCCATCATAGAGAATATAAAGTCTACGCTCGCATCCAAGAGTGATATAAAATCCTTGGATAATGTTGAATTACAAGGGTTTCAGCATTATCAATCTCGTAATGCGGAGATGGAATCGATCTTCGACACTGCGATTACTCGGGTCGCCCAAGCTCCATCAACAGTTCTGATTACCGGAGAATCCGGGACAGGCAAAGAACTACTTGCTAAAACGATACACCTTCACAGCAAACGTGCTGATAAAGAGTGGGTAGCTGTAAATTGCGCCGCTTTACCAGAAAACCTTATCGAAAGTGAACTTTTTGGGCACGAAAAGGGCTCATTTACTGGTGCAACAGCACGTCACCAGGGACGGTTTGAAAAAGCCAATAATGGTACCTTTTTTCTTGATGAAATCGGCGATTTATCTTTAACTGTGCAGACTAAGCTATTGCGAGTGTTACAGGAACGTACGATCGAACGTGTTGGCGGAGACACCGAAATCCCCGTGAATGTTCGTATTATTGCAGCAACGCATAAAAATTTACGGGATATGGTCAATGAAGGCAGTTTCCGTGAAGATTTATTTTATCGATTGAGCGTAATTCACTTGGAATTGCCTCCATTACGTGACCGTAAGGAGGATATCCCGGGATTGGCTCAGTTTTTCCTGAAACGATTTGGGAAACAGATGGGTAGAGGTTCTCTTTTAATCACACCAAGAGCAATCCAAACCCTGAAACGGCATCGTTGGAGCGGTAATATACGTGAACTTGAAAATGTTATAGAACGTGCTGTTGTACTTTCAGCAGATGACACCATAGATATTAATGATTTTCCCGCTGAACTTCGACAGGCTGAAGGTGATACTTCACAACTGGAAACCCTGAAAGAAGCACGAGAAAAATTTGAACGAGATTTTATTTTGAGCGTTTTGCAAAAGAACGAAGGTAACATTTCTGCGACTGCAGATGCGATCAGCCTTGCTCGCAAAAACCTTCAGGAGAAGTTGCGTAAATATAAAATAGACGCTGATGTTTATCGTAAATAGCTATATGTTGATATGCGCATTAGTGTGATTGTGGAATTAATTCTATTGCCATTGAGGATTATAAGTGCTTAAGAAGCATGAGATTACACTATTTGTTTTTCCCTTGATGACACTGATCATTGATGCCGTGGTGATTTATATTTCCATCATCGCCGCCTATCTGATTCGTTATTCAGACATGTTTTATGCGCTACTATCTCCCCCTCAGGGAATCATTCCTTCTTTCAGTCAATACTTGTATTCCTCTATTGTTTTTACTGTTCTTATCCTCATTTTCATGGCAGCACGAGGTGTATATCGAGAACGTTGGAGAGAGAGTTTTGGACAGGAGATATGGGAGGTTCTTTCAAGTTACTATTTTGGTGTTGCTTTGCTATTTGCAATGATTTTTTTCTACAGGGAGTTTTCATACTCCAGGGTCGTTGCGATTTTTTCCTTTATCATTGCGACGTTATTGTTAATCTTCGTTCGTGCTCTACTATTCCATTTCCGTAAAACTTTCTTTTTTGCACGTTCACCTCACCGAGTATTGATCATCGGTATGGACATTGATGAGATATCGCAACGATTTTCGCGAAGCCATCAAATTGGATTAAAGCTTGTAAGCGAATTACCACTTGAACACGATGAACCGATTCCCGGTGATCTGATTGAGCGTGTGAAAAAAGATCAGATCACAACGATATTATTTTCTTATGGATTCGGGCATTTTGATCGAGTACGTGAAATTATTGATCGACTTGAAGGGAATCATATAAACTTTTTGTTTGCGCCTGACCCGAAGGGTTTGGTTGTTAGTAATTTTAGACCATTGTATCTCGCTGGTCTTCCACTTTTACAGTTACGCGAGGAACCCTTCCTCGGCTGGAACAGAGTTGTTAAACGAACCTTCGATGTTGTTTTCAGTACCTTGATGTTGATTTTTCTACTTCTCCCCGGCATTGTAATTTCACTTTTAGTTAAATTGACCAGCCGTGGACCTGTGTTTTATTCACAAAAACGTATTGGCTTGGATGGGAAGGAGTTTACGATTTATAAATTCAGATCGATGCGATTGGATGCTGAAACAAATTCTGGGCCGGTCTGGGCGAAAAAGGGTGATGATAGGACTACCGCTCTAGGTGCGTTTTTAAGGCGTTGGTCAATTGATGAACTTCCACAACTTTGGAACATCATACGTGGTGATATGAGTGTTGTCGGACCTCGTCCTGAGCGTCCTTATTTTGTTGATCAGTTTAAGCAGGAAGTGCCCCGATATTCAGAACGTCACCGTGTTCTTTGTGGTTTAACAGGCTGGGCGCAGGTTAATGGGTTACGTGGGCAGGTTCCTGTAGAAGAACGTATTAAGTATGACCTCTATTATATTGAAAACTGGACTCTTGCTTTTGATATCAGAATCATTCTCCGTACCATAGTTACTGTCCTTTTTGGACGTAATGCCTATTAGAAGCCTTCAATTAATGTTTAGAAACTTACCATGACTGTTGTCAGAAGATTTGCCATATATTTGTTGCCCTATTGGCGTCACTTGCTTGCTGTATTTCTTACAACAGGTCTCTTTGTGCTGTTTTCCTCTGCATCCTACTGGCTCGCGGCATCTTTCCTGCAGACCTTATTTACTGGCAATCCTCCATCTGCTATAAATGTTCCCACGGAAGGCATTGTAAACACAATTCACCAACAGTTTAAGCACTGGACTGCGTTGCTCCTGGTTGGTGAAACTCGCCAGGATACATTGGTGCGCGCTGCAATTGCGATTATTACCGCTTTCTTTCTTAAAAACCTGTTCGCATATCTTCAATTGCACTATGACAGCTTTATCGAACAGAAAGTAATTAAAGACCTTCGTGATAAACTGTTTTCGCATCTCCTTCATCAGGATCTGGCGTTTTTGCACGCTCGAAAACGAGGTCATCTCATATCGATTATTCTGAATGATGTTGAAACTTTGAATACTGCGTTAAATAAGGTCTTTACCAAACTGGTACGCGATCCTTTTAATACCTTGTTTTTATTGGTATTACTTTTGATCGTCAATGCAAAGTTAACGCTCATAGCTCTCATAATCGTGCCGTCAATCGGGTGGATCGTCCTTTTCCTCAGCAAAAGGATTAAAAAATATTCGCTAATTGCTCAGGAGAGCATTGCGGATGTTACCGCACATCTTCAACAGGTGATCAGCGGAATCCGTGTCGTCAAGGCATTTTCCGCAGAAAACCTTGAGACTGATCGCTTCAAGAATATTACAGGAATTGCATATTCATCATCGATGTCTCGTGATCTATTCAGACGTGCTATTATCCCACTAAATGAATTTGTAGGTGTTATTATATTAAGTGCGATATTGTATGCCGGTGGTGAAATGGTTCTTGTAAAGGGTGCAATGCCTGGCGAAGATTTTATCCGTTTCCTTGTACTTTTGTTTGCACTACTGAACCCACTAATCAGTCTGGGAGATGTAACCGCGAATATCCGTCACGCGGAAGCCTCAGGTGGACGTATCTTCGACCTTCTTGATTCAAAAGGCTCCTTGATAAATAATCCTGTAAAAGAAATAATCGGTGACTTTAATATTCTAGAAATCAGGGATTTATCTTTTACCTACGATAAATCTCGTAACGAAGTTCTGAAGAATATTTCATTTACTCTGAAACGTGGCGAACACCTCGCAATTGTCGGAAAGAGTGGCTCGGGCAAATCTACGCTGGTTAACCTGATCCCGCGTTTCTATGATCCTTCGGATGGATTGATGGTGTTGAATGGGGTCGACATTCGTGAGTATGATTTACAAAGGTATCGGTCGTTATTTGGGATTGTAACTCAGCAAGTGATTCTTTTCCACGATAGTATCTCCTCCAACATCGCTTATGGACTGGACGATGTTCCTTTAGAAGATATTAGGCAGGCTGCTTTAGCTGCAAATGCCGATGAGTTTGTCAAACAACTGCCGGATGGATACAATACGATTGTTGGTGAAGAGGGATCGTTGTTTTCCGGTGGTCAACGGCAACGAATTGCTATCGCGAGAGCATTGTTGCGTGATCCTGAAATTGTCATTTTGGACGAAGCCACAAGCGCATTGGATGCTAAAGCTGAAAAAGCCGTGAATCGTGCCCTCGACACCTTAACCAGTGGACGGACGGTTATTACAGTAACCCATAACCTGGCAACTGTCCGTAAAATCCCACGAATCATTTTCCTTGACGAAGGGAAAATACTTGCAGAAGGGACGCATGACGAACTATTACGAACATGTAAAAGTTATCGAATGCTGGCTGAACAACAAACTCTGGTTTAAACCGCGGATGAGCTGGTAGATTATGCGAATCGCCTTCTTAAATCTTGCCTCCGATCACGATTGGGGAGGTGGGGAATGGTGGACAATCCGTGCAGCAAAAGGGTTGTCTGATCGAGGTCATAATGTGTTTGTGCTGGGACGGATCGGCTCCCGGATGGTGTTCTATTCCCTGGAAAACGGAGTTCATGCATACAGTGTACCTGCTGGAATCGATTATTTACCCACAACCATACGTGAATGCTATAAGATTCTGAAGCTGGAAAAAAGCGAGGTGTTTGTCGTACACCACAACAAGGATGTGCGTACGGGTGGTGTTGCAGCGAAACTGGCAGGTATTCCCGTGGTTCATCGCAATGGGTTTCCCATTCTTCATAATAATATTCGTCACCGTATTACGAATACATTCACAACGCGTATACTAACAAATTCAGAACGCATAAAAGAAACATATCTTAAATTTCCATGGATGGATGAGTCTAAAATTGATGTTGTGTATAATGGCGTCCAGCCATTTATTCCTTCTCTGAGTAGAGAAGAGATACGGCGAGAGTGGGATGTTGAGGATCACGAGCTTGTCTTGCTTTTTGCTGGACGATTAACTTCCGTCAAACGTGTTGATGTTTTAATAAATGCCCTCGCTAAAATCCAGAAACCTAATTTCTGGCGTTTAATTGTTCTGGGTGATGGCGGTGAAAAAGAATCTTTGCAGAAATTTGCTGACTCACAAAAGTTGAATGCCAAGGTTTCATTTATGGGGTTTTTGAAGGATGCTCATGATTATTTTCCAGGAGCTGATTTGATTGCTCTTCCTTCCGAGGAAGAGGGTATGCCGAATACTCTGATGGAAGCGATGTATCTTGGTGTGCCCGTTGCCGCTACACCAGCGGGTGATGTTCCATACCTCTTCGATCATGGAAATGCGGGTAAATTAATGGAGATGGGTGACATTGAGTGCTGGGTGTCATTGTTGAATGTTTTCAAAAAAGAACGTGAGACATATTTTCAGAGAGCCATGATCGCTAAAGATCGAATTCAAAAACATTTTACCTTCAGAAGTATGATATCTGGAATAGAACACAGTTTGTCGCAGGCGGTTACAGAAAATGAGTGACCGAAAATTTTCTCGTGCCTGGTGGAGAAGTGTTCTATTTAGATTCTTGGCGATGTTTCTTCGCGGAAAGACTTCACACCCGGTCAATTTACCCGAAAACCCAGCACGTATAATGGTTTTAGCTCCTTTGTTACGAGGCGATTACCTCATTTTGACCCCTCTGTTTACTGCTTTGAAAAAACGATTTCCTCGTGTCAGATTAGGCGTAGTGGTTACAAAGCCAAGTTTTGAACTCGCACATTATGATCCAATGGTCAATGATGTTCTTCTTTACCAGAAGCTACCAGGTTGGTTCTTTTCGATATTTCAAATTATCCGCTATCGTCCAGATATTGTAATCATGCCGAAGGGACACCCTTCATTTACCGAAAGTCTGCTTCTGTTGCTTTCAGGAAGTGATTTTAGAGTTGGTCTGAGCCATCCACATCACAATCCATTTTTGACTCATATTGTTGAGCACGATTGGGAAAATGAACATCGAACCACCGCTTTCGCACGTATAATGGGTCTGTTTGGTGTTAAACCAGAGAATGTTGCTCATTTACTCCATATTGGAAAAAATCCTGATGCTGAAGCATGGGTGGTTGATCGTTTTCAAAAAATTGAAACAGAACCCCATTACATCAGTGTGAACATCTCCGCCAGCCAGGAATCACGTTTATGGACTGTCGAAAAATGGAAGCAGCTTATTCAAGCTGTGCAATCGATTGAGTCGGGTTGTACTTTTGTTGTAATCGCGGCACCTGCTGATTTCAAGGAGGCAGAAGAATTGGCGAATTCATTTGATTCACATGTCTTTTTCCTGCAGACGCCATCTTTTTTACACGCATCTGCAACTATCGCACAAACAGAGATGCTGATAACGGTTGATACAGGGATTGTCCAGGTCGCGGCTGCACGACATATTCCGAGTGTTGTGTTGTACAATGGTGATCATGAGGTGTATACTCGATTTGCGCCGCATTCGATTCCACATCGTGCCATACTTGCAGAACGTGGTAAATGGGTACAGGATATTTCGGTCGATGAAGTCATTGATCAATATGAAAGTTTGAAAAAGGAAATTGAAATAAGTAGAAAGGGATAGATCGAATTCGCAGTTTTAAGGATTGGAGATGTTTTTCTGTCAGCCAATAAGCCCTGTACTTGCTGATAAAATTAAGGGACAATTAAATTGCCAACTGCTAAATCAGAAGCCCCAGAATCACCACTCCTGGTTAATGAAAAGAGTGAACCACTATCTTCACTCTGGCGTCAAATTGGTAAAATCTGGTTTGTCCTTTTATTGTTGTCCCTTTATTTTGATTACTCTGTTTTTTTTGTTGTTTCTGCTATCGGAATTGTACTTGTATTCCTTGCCAGTGTAGATAACAGTCATTCATCCCCCAGGCATCACCCTGCTTCCATCCCCTTTATGATGTTGACTTCTTCTTTATTGCTCTCTTCACTGTTTTCACTTGAGCCTTTGAATCACTTCTCGAATTTGATTTTCAGATTTGGACCAGCCTTTTTTGTGTTTTTCGGGATTACCTGGTTATTTCGCACGAAAAAAGATTTGAAGTTTCTATTCCTGATATTACTCCTGTTAGGAAGTGTGGAATTTTTCAGGCACTTCTATGAGTTTCTTTTCATGGCTGATGAGATAGAGTCTACTTATCGTTCTCCAGTTTTAGTTGCTGTTGCACTTGTATTCGGATTAAGCCAAATCTGGTTTCGACGTGGGTACATGGTTCTGGTGCTTGGAATTATGTTTCTTTTTTGTTTGTTTGCTGTTGGTGCTTCAGTCTCCATGGATTTGTGGATTATCGCTGGTATTGGATCCGTTCTCTATTTGATGACTCGCGAAGAAAAACTAATTGCCTCAATTGTATCGGTATTTATTGCCGTTGCGGTTCTATTCGGAGTGTATTATGTACTCCAGGAAAAAATTCTGGATCTGGATTTTCCGCTCCACTCTGAGACACGATTCCAAGTCGATGATTGGCAGGTGGCATTTGAAACATTTGGTTCCAGCCCGATAATTGGAAGTGGTCCGATTCAAAGTTCGACGACAAT
Source organism: bacterium (assembly GCA_019912845.1). GTDB lineage: Bacteria > Electryoneota > Electryoneia > Electryoneales > Electryoneaceae > JAIOHU01. The sequence goes on along the minus strand of JAIOHU010000277.1, from coordinate 5,924 downwards.
TTCCTACAATAACCTGCAGTATTTTCTTACTTCGTTTGGAAGTGTTGGTCTTTTCTTCCTTCTACTTACACTGGCAATTCTTTATCTAACTACCAGTAAAGAGTTAAAAAGATGGCAGGTGCCTCGTTTTGAAAGGCGATCCTATATTGCTGCAATGGCATCATTAGGTGCAATTTTAATTACTGCAGTCCTGTTTAACCTCTTCCGTGATGGAAAGGATATCATCGCACTTTCAGTTATTGGAGGTGTTGGTGTTGTCTCACGTGAACTGCTTGTAAAACTGGATTATTCACGTCACCCCAGACGTAGGATTGTTCCTTTTGTGAACTATATCGAAGAGCTATCGCACGCTCTCGGGTCATTATCCGCTGTATTTCCAGGATTCTCATATTTGTCTGCGAAGAAAAATGGTTTTTCTGACGGCATTCGTATTAGCACGGGGGACGGACTGGTTTACAGTCCTTATTGTACTGGCGATCCCATATGGGTTCCCGTATGTATGCATATGCACAGCAACAGATGGGAAGGGATGTTTACTCCGGAAGAGATGGTTCAGCACTACCACTTCCTCGGCGCCCAGGCTGTGTTGATCACCGACCATAACCGTATCTCTAAAACCAGCAACCCCCTTCAAACTATGCCCGCATACGAGCACGGTTGGGGGACACACAATCATCATATCCTGGCGTTGAACGCCCGAAGGCAATTTGCGGACCGTTATCCCTTTGGGAGCAACAAAACCGCCAAATCGGACACAATTGCACGTTTACGTGAAAACGCCGATTTCCTGATCCTTGCCCATCCTCCGCACAGGAATGCGTGGAACAGTTTCGACGTCTGCCATCTCGATTATGATGCCCTTGAAATATTCAACAAATACAAAGATAATATGGGTCATTGGGATACTGCACTTTCCTCTGGAAGACTCACCTGGGGAACCGCCGGCGAGGACAATCATGATTTACGGAGTCCGCATCAATCGGGGAAACGATATCTGCTTGTGGATGCACGAGAAAGCGTAGAAAACCGAGAGTTCTTGGAAAGTTACTATTCAGGAAAACACTCTGATGTCGCTGAAACCCAGCAATCCAGATTGAAAGCACTGAAAAATGGTGCGTTTCTAACCCCTGATGAACTGCTGCGTGCACTTCGTGCGGGACGTTATATTAATGTTCGTAAGTTGAGTGCGGAACCGACTTACGAACTACCACCAAGAGATTCTATTGAGATTGTACGATTTGACCGGAATGATGATTCTTTCCTTGTGGAAACAAAATACGCCGTGGAACGTGCTGTCATCCTTGTTAACAATGCTGCTGTTCTAAAAGAAGAAAAGAATACATCAATTTTGAAGTTCTCTCTTGAAAAGCATTATTCCTATTTCAGGGTGATGTTAATAAATGGTGAGCACAGTATCGCGTTGAACCCCATCGCCAGACTAAAAACTGATTAGTTTCGATTGAAATGAACCGTACGACTACAAAATCATTTGGAACGAATTCCATACTAACGATCTTGGCATCTCTATTCCTGCTTAGCTTTGGCTCAATTTCGTTTGGTGCGGTTGACTTCGAGAAACGGTCTATTGGAATACTCGGCGAACTATCCGTCCCTGTTGACTGGTCATCCGAAGTGCTTGCATCGGATAAAATTCGTTATTCATCCCATGATGGATCGAGTTCAATTCAGGTGGAGCTGCTCGAACTCAATTCTATGAACGAAATGCAGAGCCACCTTCTGGAGAAGGCTACACAACTATCGTTACCGGCATTTGTACGGGGATTCGATCGTGATTTGCTTGATGATGCCAACGCCGAAAATGGCGGATTTATTTTGGGAACGGTTGTCGATTCGTTGATGAGTAAAAGCATTGTAGACGAGGAACCCCCAGCTGATAAGAGGGTGACTGATGAAGAAAACTCGACAAATAACAAAAAAGAGGAGGTTATCCCTCCTCCAAACAGTGCTTCAGTCTATCTCATGATCGTTATCTATAAGAAAAATAACCAGTTTTACCAAATGCAGGGTTATTCGCACGATCTACCTGCAGGTTCTGACCTTCTCTACAAAATTCATCGTAGTTGGCGTTTGAAATAACTCTATTCCGCTGCTTCAAATTCAATCAATGCCACACCCGGCTCCACCTGCTCACCATCCTCACAATGCAAAGATTTTACTGTGCCAGTTACAGGTGCTCTCAGCGTATGCTCCATTTTCATCGCTTCAACAACAATAACAGGCTGACTTTCTTCAACTGCTTCGCCTTCACTGACAAGCACTTTGATTACTTTGCCTGGCATGGGTGCTGTTACAGAATTTTCGCTGGCTGCACCCTGATTGTATTCATCATCATCGTGGGCACTGTCGAAAATGTAAATCCGTCCATTGACAGAGACCCAGAATTTGTCTTTGTGTTTAACCGCTGCTAACCGGAATGTTTTGTCGTCAATCTTGGCGATAGCACTACCTTCACCAAAATTTAGCCAGGAGCCGGAAATTTTCTCGCCATCAACTTCAGCCTTGAATGATGAATCTTTTACTTCTGTAGAGACGCTTATTTTATCATTATTCAGCTTGAATTCCTGCCGTTTCATGAATTCCCTCCAATTCTCCAGCTTCCGAGTGTCTCCCATGGGGTGGGTTGGCGCCAACTTTGTTGCTCTCCTCCATTTTGAGCCAACGTCTTCACACCATTGGGGAGAATTGCTGCTGCAACCAGGGCGATCTGACGATCCTGGTCAGTTTCGCCCTTCCATTCTTTGAAGTGGAGTTCGATAAAGTCTGTTTGCGTTTCACCGTCACGGAATGGTTTTGAAGCCAATACATCGCGCAAGAAAGAAGCGGTTGTCGGTACTCCCAATGCGACATAATGTTCAAGTGCTTTGATCATCCTGGCAGTGGCTGTCTCCCGGTCGGGACCGTAAGCGATGACCTTCGCCATGATAGGATCATAGTGAATTGGAACATCCACTCCCTGAACCACACCACTGTCAACACGTATTCCCGGACCCCTCGGCTCTTCAAGATAAAGCAGTGGGCCGGCAGCTGGCAGAAAACCTCCAGCGGGGTCTTCAGCATAAATTCTGGCTTCGATTGCGTGCCCACGTTGGCTAAGTTCCTCTTGTGTCCAGGAGAGCTTTTCTCCTGCCGCGATTCGGAATTGCTCTGCAACCAGATCAACACCGACTACTTCTTCAGTAACCGGATGCTCCACCTGAATTCGTGTATTCACTTCGAGAAAATAGAATTGGCCGTCTTTGTCGAGGAGAAATTCGACAGTTCCGGCGTTTACATACCCGGATGCTCGCGCAGTTGCAACCGCAGCATCTCCCATTTGTTTACGAAGTTCTGGAGTTACAGCGACTGAAGGTGTTTCTTCGACAACTTTCTGGTGTCGTCTCTGGATGGAACATTCTCTCTCGAAGAGGTGGACTATGTTTCCATGCGTATCTGCGAATATCTGGAACTCCACATGACGTGGTTTTTGCACCCACTTTTCAATGAAAACACGCGAATCTCCAAATGCGCCCTGCGCTTCACGCATGGCACCCTCAACAGCCTCACGTACCCCTTTTAATTCATTAACCACACGCATGCCTTTTCCACCGCCACCTGCAGCAGCTTTGATCAGCAGGGGAAACCCTATCTTCACGGCTTCCCTCTCGAAGGTTTCCATGTCGGGTTCTTCGGTGGAAAAACCGGGGGTAACCGGTACTCCAGCTTTTTCCATTGCGATTCGACTACGCACTTTATCACCGAGCAGATCAATTACTTCGGGAGGTGGTCCAACCCAGGTGAGACCTGCTTCGATAACCGCCCTTGCAAAGGCTGCTCTTTCAGCCAGAAATCCATAACCGGGATGAACAGCCTCACACCCAGTCTGTTTTGCGGCATCAATTAAACGTTCAATGTCCAGATAACTTTCTCCAGGTGCTGGTGGGCCTAGTAGAACCGCTTCATCCGCGAGACGAACGTGCAGTGCTTTAGCATCCACTTCACTATATACAGCCACCGGACTGATTCCGAGATTACGACAGGCTCGTATTATACGAACCGCTATCTCCCCCCTGTTGGCAATCAGTACTCTTTTAAACATGAATTCTCCAAGACCTCAGTAAAATTAAAGTATGACTTGTGTCAGCATCAGGTAGAGCGCAAAGCCAACCATCATCAAGCCTTCTCCGGCAATCAGCCCGGAAGCAAGTGATGCACCATATTTTTCCACCATGGTAGAGTTTTTCTTCGCCCATTGCTGTGTAATGACGGCACCGAGCCACATTCCGATAGAATACTGTGCATGAACCATAAATGCGATGCCAAAAGCAACTGGACTTGGCAACCATTTTCCGATTTTCTTGTTTCTACCTAAAATGGGAAGCAGAATGCCTAGAGCAGCACCAACTCCGGCACCCCACATCGCTCCTTCAGGGAGTGCATCAAAGCCAACCGCCAGAACCTCTGCCATCTTGTACCACGCAAAGACTGCTGGTCCCGGAAATTCTTCGCCAGGTATTTCATACACCGCGGTCAAGACACGATAGGCTCCCGCTGCAGCAAAAACACCTACCACGACACCGATCAACTGGGTTATCACCTGCTTTCGGATGGAAACTTTTAGCATATACCCAGCTTTAAGGTCATGCATCAAGTCCCCTGCCTGGCTGGCACCTGCGGATGTAATTGCGGCTGCCATGAGGTTGACCATCATTTTCCCGGGTGCCATTGCACCATAAACAACCTGCGTGATCTTACCCATCGCCCCAACAGGGTTAATGTCAGTTTCGCCTGTCGCTCGTACCGCAATCGCTGCGATGAGTAGAGATAATATCACCGCAATTATGCCCATATACACTGGGATGGCGAAATATATCTGTGCCAGGGTTGCGGTCAAAACAGTTGCCAATGTCATTCCGACGATCCAGTATTTCATGGGGTATGGATCTGGTGCATCTGGCTCATCGTCTTCATCTGCGGCCGTAACACTGCTCTTGGCTGCACTTGTGAGGGACGAGAACGTTTTTATAATAGTTTTGTACTGCATTGCCAGGCTGGTGAAACTGGAAGTAATCATCAAAGCAACGCCTGTCCATAGCACCCAGGCAAAACCGGCTTTATATGGGTTGGTCTCTGTGGGAAGCTCCTTCCTGATAACAGGTGCACCCCTGTTTTCATCAGCAGGCTGCATGCCAGCAGTTCGTAAGAGTTCACCAGGAGCATTCATTGCGACGAGAATCTGCAGAGTTGTCGCATCATCTCGATGTTTTGCGAGTACCTCCGCACGTCTTATTGCTTCGCCTGCCTCACGCTCATACTCCCGTTTGGCTTTTTCCACCCCTTTCGTAACCCCGGCTGTTTCAGCAACTTGAATTTTAGTGAGTGATTGTTCAATCTTTTTCATATTCGGTGCAATTTCTACAATGCCAGAATTCAGAAGAATCGGAACAATAATTCCCCACGCCAAAATCGCACCACCGAACAGGCTCCATCCGACCTTTGGTCCAATCAGAATACCAGCACCGAACATCATAGGTGAAAGGTTTATACCGATGTAGATGGAGTAGAGGGGAAGACCAAGAACCGCCACGCTCCAGAGACCGATATCATTGAAGGAGAAATCTTCTAAAACATGTAACCCTGTTGGTTCAATCAGATAAAGTAGTTTTATCACTGCTGCAGCGATTCCCGCCCATAGCAACACCTTCGTTTTTTTCAAGGCTTCTGCACCTGAAGCATACATTGCTTTAATGGTTTCAGCCGCTGCGAGACCGGTGGGGTAACGTAATTTTTCCACCACCACCATCTGCTTACGCAGTGGAACAGCAAAATGAACACCCAGGAATGCGATCGAAATCGCCCAGATCACCAGTGATCCATAGGACAACGGTTCCAAGCCTTTATTTGCCCGAATCATTTCAAGTGCTGGA
>JAIOHU010000032.1 GCA_019912845.1 bacterium | reverse complement strand
TCCTGGCAAATTGTTGACCTGCTGGGACGTCAGATCACTGATACTGGCAGCCAATCCTTCTCCCCCGGCAGGCATGATATTTCCCTTCAGATCCCCGGTCCGACAGGAACTTATTTTCTTCTGATCACAAACCCGGATGGTATTGTTTCGCGGCATAAATTGGTGATGGTGAAGTAGACGTTTCATCGGCTCAGCAATCAAGCCATTGCTACGGCGGGCTGAACAGCGGCTACTCCGATACATGTAGAAATAGTTAAGACAAGAAAGGTGGAGACGTGAATGTTGAAAGCGTCTTTGGTTTGTAGCCCAATGCCACGCACGCCAACATATAATAGAGAAGCCCGTAAAACTCAGATATAATACGATCAACAAGGGATATACTTACTAATGGAGTTTTGACTTAAAAAGTTTTTTCTGAAACACTTGACTTGGGGGGGCTAGTATAAAAGGACCCCTTGGAGATTGGGTGATTCCGAAAGAAATATCTGGTACTGGTAAAATAATCTGGAATTATGGATTTCAGCTTCATATAGTCATTGTATCCATATCGATGGTTATTTGTTTATTTAGTAACAAGTTCTACTACACTTATTATTAAAAAGGGTAGAAAGGAGTTTTAGATGCTGAAATTGACAAGAGTATCATTACTCGTACTAACATTTTTCCTGTTCCACATCCATGTTGGACTTTCACAGACCGTTGAGGACGACTTAAGTGAAAATGATGGAGGAGTTGCCCACTGGTTCTGGACAAGTGCAGACGATGAAATTACAGTTAAAACAACAATTGATACATACAATTTTCCTGGTTCTGTCAGCTCTTTAAGCGCTACCGCGAGAGTACTGACAAATGGTGAATGGCAAAATGATTTACTAACACTTACGACTCCTCAAGACGATGTCGATCAAGTCGATAACAATGTTGAGGTAGATAGTGATGCTACTCACCTTTGGTTGGAAGTTCATGTGACACCTATTGAATACCAGGATACAGATGCTCACTTTGAATTTTGGGCTCCCTACGAATAATTTGATAATATTGCCCAATCTCCCATTTAATTTCAATCAGTCATAATTGGTCATATAGATGAATCACATATCGAAAATATTGATTATCCTGGTCGCAATACTCATATTGAATTTGGCTGTCCTTGCAACAGTCTTACACGTTCCAGAAGATTTTGAGGTTATAAACACCGCTGTTGAATTTGCAGAATTGAGAGATACAATCCTGATAAACGATGGCAGCTATACAGAATCCATCCAGATTTCTGCTTCTGCATTGACAATTGCCAGCCACTATCTGTTAGATGGAGATACAACTCACATTCTGGAAACAAATATCACCGGACTGGTTAATATTCCTGCGTTTACTCTGACTCGCGGAAATGAATACAACTTCGTGGGTATTGGGTTGATAAACTGCAACCTCGGCATTGACATGGGTGGTTCGGCTGTCTCAGCATATAGTTGTAATACATCCTTTAACTTCTGCAGATTTATCGACAACCGTGCGGCAGGAGCTGGGGCGCTCTTTCTACAGGATGGTCAATCACACTTTACAGATTGTGTTTTTATTGGAAACTCAGCCAGGAATGATGGTGGTGCAATTACCATCGACCGTCACCAAACGGTATTCGACAATTGTACATTTTTACAGAATTCCGCTGAAGGGAGTGGAGCATGTATTGCTGCTTTTGCGAGTAGCGGAACGATAAAAGGTTGTTCTTTCCTGACTAATTTTGCTCAGAATTCAGCCTCCACAATTGGTTTGTACCTGACCGGTAGTTGGCTATTTGAATATAATCAATTTAGAGGTAATACGACTTCTTTCGGAACCATCAGCATCTCGGGTTCTTCAAATGTAATTGTGCAAAATTGCGTATTTGAAAACAATGAGTGTGTCCATGAATTTGTGCCAACTGCAGCTGCAGGTATTGATTTTATTAGTATTGAGAATTCTGCTCTAGTAATTGAGAATAATTTTCGATACAATTCAGTGACAGGAGCTGGATGTGCATTAAGTTTGGGACCAGGAGATTATGAAATTAATTCAAACATCATGGAAGGAAACACCGCTAGGAATAGCGTGGTGACATCAATAGGAGGTGAAGAAAATATTTGTTCTGTGCGCATGAACTGGAATAGAATACGAAATACGAATCGCGACTTGATCACAGATCTGTATGCTGGAGTAAAAGCGGGAAATCACTCTGCAATCCATCTTGACAGAAATGATTTTATCAATAACGATGTCGGAGCTGGAACAAATCGACTTGCGAATGGCACACTAAATATAGGCATGAATTACTGGGGTCATGAAAGTGGACCTTTCCATGAAATCCTAAATCCAGGAGGGTTAGGAGATACAATACTCGTTGCAAACCACTTTGAAAATTGGTCGTTGACACCAGTAACAAATTTCCAACTACCAGAGGAATTTAGTCTGCTTCAACCCGCAAATGGTTCAGATCATCCTACTCCTGTCAGTTTCCAATGGGAGGAGACTACCGACCCCAATGAGGGTGACAGCCTTCGTTTCTGGGTGGAAATCTCGACTGATCCTGAGTTTGATCCGGATGTCACACGAAAATGGAAACTGGGAACCAGCGATCATCTCGATAGCCTGCGGCTGGGGGTTGGACGCTACTACTGGCGCGTGCGTTGTCTCGATCCATTATGGCTGGAAACACTCAGCCGCGAGAGCTGGACCTTTGAAGTCACCGAAGCACCAACTCGACCCGATCCTCCTACGCCCTTCAACCTGATCTCACCCGAAGATGGCGCGGCGTTAACCGATTCGATCATCAGCTTTGCCTGGGAAAATTCCTCCATCCCCAATGGGTTGGGGGATGTTGTGTTTACCCTGATCCTCAACGGTGGTGATGACTTGCAGGACTACTGGACTTTTGAAGTTGGAAACGATACAACCCTCGAAATTGCTGTCCCGCAATGGGAAGCCCTGACCCTATGGTATGTCGCGGCGGTGAATGATTCCGCTGACACCACCTTTTCCAACCAGATTTTCACTTTCTTC
>JAIOHU010000276.1 GCA_019912845.1 bacterium | reverse complement strand
ATTCTGGCTTGTCGTTAAAGAAATTTTCAACACTTTCGCAACTTCGTCAGCTTTCATTCCGCCATGTTGTACAATCGATCCAAGTACAAACATCTCTTCGTCAATAACATCAATCAGAAATCGATCATCGACTTCTACCCGACTCTTCATTATAAACTTATTCTTCTGTACCTCTTTTATCGAAATCAGGAACATGATCATAGCGGATGCGATATTGCCCCCTGCAACCTCTTTAAGCCTTTCAAAATAAACATTTTCCGCAACTTCCTGTTTTTTGGAATCGCTCTGACGTTTTTTGTAACGTTGCGAACGTCTAACCGCATCGCTTATCTCAAATTCTACACCAAAACCCGAAACAGCATGACGTTTCATAATAATGTTTTGCAGCTTTTCCTCTGATAGTGAACGCATTTGAATCGTCTGCTGAACATAACGGGAAACCTTCACTACCCTATCCATCAACTGCCATGAATATTGATTGCAGGACAATACCCAGAAAATGTGATCAGAGGTTGAAGCAACTAGTGCGAGGAACTTCTCCAGGGAGTTAAATCCATCGGTCGTGCGCAAAAACAATTGATGCAGGTTCTCTACAATTACTACGAAACGGAGATCTTCGCTCTGAATTCTTTCTTTCAGTGATTCTAAAGTTTCATTAGAACTATCAAACAAACTCTTGCTGAATATCTGTGAAATGGCTGTTTCTTCCAATATCGTTTCAGTGAGAGTAATTTTCTTTACTTCAACTCCTCTGAAAACCTTTTCTTCTGCAATATTCAGCAGACTTGTACGTCCCGACCCCTGCTCGCCTACTAAACCAACTGAAGTCAAATGACCCTGTTTCCACAGCTCGAACTGTGTTGTTAATTCAGCTATTTCTATCTCTCTACCAGTAAAAAATCTGCTATCGGAAAGTGGTGTGAGCTTGAATAATTGCTGATAAACAAAGGGTAGATTTGATATTCTGCGATCCGCTTCACGTAGAAATACCAACAACTGAGCATTTACAGAGCCTTCCGCATCTACCAGACCAGTCATACGGCGGAGACGAGAATATTCCCGTTGCCCCCATAGAAACAATCTTGGAAGACGTGCGGCAATATATTTGAAGCTATTTCCAAGATTTCGTAATAGTGTTTGACGATGAAGTCTAAGCTGTTCTTTCGCGGCAGCCTTTGCACGACGTACCTTAAGGTTTATTACCTCCTCATCTGAAGAGAGTATGTCAATACGAAGTTCAAAGTTTCGACCGTGCTCCCAAAGTTCGGTAATTATGTATTGTCTGATCTCACTAGACTCTGCCAGCAGGGAATCCATTTTAGTGAGTAATCTTTCAAACCCTTGTTCTACGACCGCATAGGCAGTGTTCAGAGAATCCTGCTCTTCGCTCTTTTCCAGCAACCCTTTTCCGGCATTGAGATTGACCTCCAGAATCTGATCAAGGTCAGATATTTGCCGTACAAATTTTCCCTGTCGTACCTCGTTTTTACCGATTAATTCTTCAAGATGCCTAACAAGTTGCGTAAGCATTTCATCCTGGATTACTTCGCGAAATTCGAAAAACTCAAGCTCCACAACTGGTGGTAAAACGGTTTGCGCTTTTTCGCGGTAGAGTCCCAGTAGTTCAGGAAGTTTATCCACTGCATTGGCACTACCCTCACCGTAGCCACGTATTGATGAGTCTATTTGAGATCGTACCACTGCATTGATCAGATTTGGCATGATCCGATGACGCAGCTCACGTAGCAGTTCGAGCTCAATAGTCTTGAAAGCATCAGAAATGCGTTTCTTATCATCCGTTTTTTCTTCACTTAGAGTAATAAAATTCTTCTCTATCACCTCTCGTGTACGGGTAATCCTGGCATCTAAGACATCGCTGAAATGAACTCTAATTTCCTGAACTGCTCGATATAGGGTTGCCGCATGTTGAATCTGCAATACTCGTAGTTCAATATCCTTTTTCCAGTCTTCTTTGCGACCAGTAAAGTATTCCTGCCATTGATTGTCCAGGCTCTTCATCGTCTGTATCAATGAATTTCTACTGTTTGTAGAAGAATCAGAATCCCATTGCGTCTTAGCAATTGCAGAAGTTCCAACAAACGGAAAATATCGAATGGCAAAATTTTTCCGCTCATCGATAATTGTTGAAGTTTCAGAAATCTCCACGCTAACCGCGTCTAGTGCGTCACGTGAAGCTCTTAGTAAACCATCAACTTTTTCGAACCAATGGGCAAGACTATCGGTCTCCCACTTCATATCCTTTTGCAGTTCAGCCTGGGTTATGGAGTTGACCAGAAATTCACGGTTGAGCCCGTTTATCGCCTCCTGAACCTGAACGATATGGCTGCCAACTGTTTGTTCAACCAGGTTTATAGCTTCATGAGTAGATTTAAGGAGATGTCGTCCAAAAAAGCCATTTATCAATGATCGCAGTTCGAAAGTCTTTAAGAAATAATGATTTTCGGGTGGTGGCTCACTTTTAGATAAAACTTTCCTCTTTAATTCATTAAATTTTAAACGACGCTCTTCGCGTTGCTTCCATTTTTCAATATGCCTCTTCTCTATCTCCACCTTCGAAGCATATTCAAGCCACTCATCAAATGGCAGTTTTAACTCGATTTTTTCGGGGAGAGAACTCAATGACTTTGTGAGAATTGAGTCAAAACTGCTGATAACCTCTTCCGCCGGTAAATGGATCAGGTTGAAGAGTAGATTGAGGTCATCTTGCAGTGACTTCAAGTATCGGGTTGAATGGGCAAATACTTGTCCTGCTTCCAGGACTGATTGTTTCTGATTCAACAATTGAGAGCGTAATGCTTCGAGGTGCTTTTCTAATATTTCAAGAGCTTGAAAGTTTGAATTTATCCACCCTTGGTGCAATTGGGCAAACTTCGTGGTCAACTCTTTTGCCAGATTTTCCAGCAATGAGTTTATAAGCGCTACATCATCAACACTTTGAAAGCTTTCACTTTCAGTATTCATAGTTTTTTTCTGAAGTTATGTTTGAATAGCGTGGGTGTAGATTTCAAAATGATTATTAAAAACCAATGTAACCACGAAAGAGGAAATATAAGTAAATTCCGGCAGCGCTGAATAGTAGGCTGTCAAAACGATCCAGGATGCCTCCATGCCCTGGCAAAAATGTTCCTGAATCTTTAACTCCGGCACTGCGTTTTATTATTGATTCAACCAGGTCACCAATAATCGCGAAGCAACCATTGATAATGCCTATTGCAATCAGGTCAACCAGTGTCAGACTTGGAATTAGATAGTAACCGATTGCAATTGCCCAGATCAGTGCGACAGATATTCCACCTGCTGCTCCTTCAAAGGTTTTGTTGGGTGATTTGTTGGGCGACATTTTGTGCTTGCCAAAGGCTCTGCCAACAAAATACGCGGATGAATCTGAAAGCCATACTCCTCCAACGATATACATCACACCTATCGCCGCTTGGAGAGAATCAGTCCAGATTTGGGCTTCACGCAAAAGGATCAGGGTTGACAACGGAAGCACAAAAAGGCATTCTGCAAAGAAGATTGAAAGCAACGCTCGATAGCCCACGTCAATCTCCTCAAACATGATTAGGAATCCGAGTGAGATGAGAATGCTTATGAGGAATGGCATGACTGCCGCTGCACCAAATTGGTGAAGTACTGCTGGTGTTAAAACCGCTATAAGGATACCGAAGAAACGGATTCGAAGTGAGGTTTTTCCTACAA
>JAIOHU010000031.1 GCA_019912845.1 bacterium | reverse complement strand
TGATGCCCGAAATGGACGGTATCAGTTTCCTGGGAAAAGTACGCGATGTCAAACCCGAAATCCCCAGAATCATCCTCACCGGTTACGCCGACAAGGAAAATGCCATCAAAGCAATAAACGAAGTCGGTTTGTTCCAGTATATCGAAAAACCATGGTCCAACGATGACTTGTTGATCATTTTGCGCAATGGTCTCGAAAAACAAAAGCTGATGAAAAAACTGCAAGACAAAATCGCTGAAATCAATTCCGCCTACAGTGAACTGCAAGGCTTACACAAAGAAATCGTAAAGACCTTTGTTTGATATATTTTAGTCAAGCCTATATCAGTAAATATTATCGCCATTAGAATCCTATAATTTTCCTGTTACCAGTCAGAGAACTGTTGATTTCCATATGGCAGAATTCTCTTAGCTTCAAAGCAGTTAAGGGATAATTGTTGACGGCAACATCAATCGCAGCATTACGAGTGATAAGCGCAATTTGACCGCCAGTCAATTCGAACTTACTAGCCAATTTTTCCAATTCCAGGTTCTTATCTTGTGGGATGCTGCTGGAAATATGTAGCTTCCACAATGCCAATCTTTCTGCTTTACCGGGTTTAGGGAATTCGAGCTTCATATGAAATCGTCTACTAAAGGCTTCATCTATACTATCTGCAAGGTTTGTGGTCGCGATTAACACTCCTCTGATACGCTCAAATCCTTCGAGGAAAAGATTCTGCATTTGATGAAACATACGGTCAACAGATGTATTATTGCTGCTGTCACGTTTGCTCAGAAATTGATCACATTCGTTTAATAAAAGAACGGGTGGATTTTCACATCGGCGAATGATCCGGTCAAAAAGGTAGAATAATCTGTGTACGCTTTTCTGGCTATCACCAACCCACTTCGAAAGCATACGGCTGATATCTGTGACGATCAATTTCTTCCCTAATCTTTCCGCGAAAGCTTCAGCAGAAATGGTTTTGCCAGTACCTGAAAGTCCCGAGAAGAGTAAGAGTAAAGGTGCCTCATCATTTTCACCAACTCGAAGTCCTTCAGGTGATTTGTCGATTCCCCATGCTCGAAGTTTGCTGTCTACATCAACTTGATATCGCATTGCAGCAGTCTCAATTTTAGTGCGAATATCCTCTGCAAGGATAACATCATCAAATGTTTTCGTAGGGTTAACCACATCAAACATCTCCTCACCTCGCAGTATAAGCTGAAGCTGTTCGTTGTCCCCTTCGGGTTTACGACATAGAAGTCTACGACTTATATCCGGAGCTAAACGTACCTCATCACTATGCATAGCAAGGTTGCCACCCTCACTCATTTCCACCAGCCCTCTACTGATGATCTTAGATTGTGGTTCAAAGTAAAACTTCATTTGATGTTGTTCGAAACGATCATTGCTCAAAAAATCAAGTAGCTCATTTAGTGTGCAATCGTTACCATCCAACTCTTCACGTAGCATATACATGATCAAGTTTTGTTCATTTTCGTCAAGACTTTCGTCTTCAGCAAATTCGGTGAAGGGGAATCGCAACTCCGAATATCTGAGTCTGGAGTTATGTAATTCTTTGGCAGTACGGATTCGAGCAATTTCTTCCGAACAGTCAATCATATCATCGTGGTAGATCTTGATCCAACGCCTTAATTCCTTTAAAGCACTAATATATTTGAAATAACCTTCAAGGAACTCACGATTGTCAGAATAAGGCTGATTCTGAAGTGATAGGGATTCAGATTTTTCGCAAAGCACTTCGTTGAGAAATGATTCCTGAAGAATTAGTGATGATCCGATAATCTGTGTTAAACTGTAATGGCTTTCTTGATTTTTAACTACAACACTGATGTTTTTGAAACTCGTTGAAACATCACGCAGGTCGAGAATACTACGTCGAATTAGCGACTGCAAACTCAGTAATGCTTCCATTCTTCTATCAAATTCTGGAAAAATCTTGTTCACAATTTCCAGTGAACGGACTTTCCTGTCTGCATCTAGAATGTAGGCTTTAAACACAACAGCAATGATCAGTATGTCTTCAACCGTCAGCGAATACTGTTCTAAAATATTACATACAAAAAGGATGTCATCATGTGTAGCCTGTGTCAATATCAGCTCAGAAAGGGAATCCTGTTTGCCCAGGTTGTCGTTGTATTTTTCAACCTCTTCTGCAATTGACAGTAGATGGCGTGCTGTATCATATTGATTGGTATTCATCTTGTACTTGTACCTCTTTTTGGAGTAAACACACGGGTAGGATGCAGCGTTGTTAGAATGAAATACAGCAGAACGACGATATAAGACTATCTACTTGTAGATACTGAGAGCGGATTCTAAACGACTACGAATTTGATCCCGAAGCGAAGCAGGTTCGATTACCTCTACAAATTGCCCCCATCTCAATATCCAGGCAATAAACTCTTCAGATATCCCGAGATTCATAGTGAGTTCCACTTTTCCGTTCTCTCGTTTTCTTATTTTCTGGCTTGGATGCCAGTTGCGTTCCTCGATAGAAGGAGCGGCTTGAGGTGCAAAAAGCAGATGAACCTTAGTCGGTTTTCCACTCCAGATTCCAAAATTATGCTCCAAAAACTCTTCAAGGCTGAACTCAGGTCTGCGTTCAAAATGATCATCTGCTACTTTCAGTGATTTTATTCGTTGAACAGCGATGTAAAAAAAATTGTCGTGGGGTGGGATGTTAACTACAACATAGATTCCACCTGTGTGAAAAAGCAAAGAATATGGGCAGAAATCAAATTCCTTTGATTTTCTCTCGCCACGAGCAGTATATTGAACATGACACTTCCGATTTTCCGTGACTGCCCTCATCAGTTGAGTCAGGAAATCATGCTGTTGTGTAAGTTGTACTTTACCGGGTTCCTGCCAACGAAAGGATTCCCCAAGTCCATGTAATGCCGAGGTAAAAGCTATACTATCTGAAGGCATCAGGTGATCAATCTTCTTAAACGCTGCCTGGATATCTTCGCCGACCCTGGTGCCTTCGAAAAATGAAATAAAAGGCGCAAGAAACATCGTTGCTAACATTTCACCCGGTTCAAGGAGCTGAGGTATGTAATCGAATGCTCGATGTAGTGTGTACATGTATTCATTATGTGGACCACTCTCAACTTTCAATGGAATGTTTGAGCTTTGAATGGTATCAAGAGACCTTTGAATGGAACGTACACTTTCTCGTCCATCGAACAGTCTGTATAGCTCGTTCACTGTGACACGATCATGAGTGCTGAGTCGCTGAAGGATTCGTAATGCGCGTTCCAGTGGTTTAAGTTCTGCCATATTGTCCTCTTTCAGATAGTTGAGTATCAATAGAGAGGCTACGTAGCCCGTTTGTCAATAATCGTCAATCTGATCACTAAATTCAAGATAAAGATATATTTCACAAACTAAAATCTAGCTGAGAAAATATTATTCAAGTCTCTGGAACATTGTCTTTGATGATTTTCTGATTCTTGATTGATAAAAAGATTTCAACAGGGAGGCAATATGGCAATATCGACGGCTGATCAAAACCGCATATTTAAACAATGCTTACACGATTTTCGGGTGAGTGGAGATTCTGACGTTTCATCTATCGTGGATGAAGGCTGGCTGCGCAATCAGCGAAGCAGGGTACTGGCGATCTTTAATGAGCTTCTGTCTGACGACAAGGATCAGGCAAATGCCCTGAAGCTTTCTATCTCGAGTATGTTTGATTTTGTTAATGATCTTCTGCGGGAATTGGTTGTAGAACCTGCCCTCGAAGAAGAAAGAGATTCAAAATTCGCAATCAGGAGAGAGCTTGAACAATTCAAATCAGATATTGAAACGGGTTGCATGAAGTTAAGCAGTTCAGAAGAAATTCGTAAAGTACACCCACAGTTTGAGTGGGGCACTGCAGGCACAATTATAACTTCTTATCCCAACCGTGCCAACTATGCTGACAGAGTTATTGTAACCAGGCATGCTCAAGCAATTGTCTGGCTGATAGAACGATTAAGAACAATTTGCGGGGATAATCCATCGCTCTATTTAGCGAATGTTGAGACTGCAATCAGTTACATTGAAGAAACAGGTGAAGATGGGTTTGATCTAAATAAATTAGCAGTGAAGATGATAAATCAGATACTGAATGTTTTTTAAAAGGGGTAATATTATGTCAAAGTTTGAGCGATCATTCAACAATGATCTGGTACAAAAACTTAGAAGCGAGTCTCTCTTTGTGAACTGCCTGCTTCCAGACATCAAAAAGGGTTTGGTGTTTCCTGCAATACGCCGCCAGAGAATGGATTTTTATCATCATGGCGGAAAACTTTTCTCTTATGATAAAAACGGATTTTACACCCATGTAAAATATGCTTCTGTTCTTGAGTTAGAGGGTAATGGAGATTATGTCTATTCAAAAAATTATACTCAAGGCAGAGAAAGGAAGGTATCCATCCCAGCCTCTTTTGAAGATGCCTATGAGGGGATAAAAGAGAACTGTGCAGTCTTCGCGGGAAAAGAGGGCGCAGAGCTTTCAAAACTTCTCCACAACTACTCGTTCGCCAGTTCAACAAATTCAGATGTCATTGTGATTGATTTAGAAGTCCAGTTTACTCGTGATCCCAGCGATGATGTAGAGATTCCTTCTGGAAGTGTCAAAAAGCGATCTCAGGAAAGGATTGATATGCTTCTTTTCAAAAAATCAACGGGGCAATTGAGATTCATTGAGGCAAAGCATTTTAGTAATCAAGAAACTAGATCGAAAACTCAAAAGAACCTCTCTGTGTGGAAACAAATGAATGGTTATAACAAGCAAGTTGAGAAAAGAGAGGATGAGATTGTAGGAGCTTACAATAAGCAACGGATTATAATGAACGAAATATTTAGAACTTCTCTTCCAGAGGTAAAGGGTGTGGACACAAATGTGGGGCTTATCATCTATGGCTTTGATAGTCCTCAACGCCAAGCATTTAAGAATATGTTCCTAGGTTCAGATAGTGAACATGGATATGGAAATATCTATGAAGGCATTCATTTATATATGGTAGGTGGTCCAAATAATTTGGACGCAAATACAATTTGGAATAGAACAAAATCGGCAAAGAAATAATGGAATAATTGTGATCTTGACAATCCATCGTGGAACACACGAAATTGGTGGCTCCAGCGTTGAGCTGGAGCTGGATGGTTTCCATCTGCTACTCGACTTTGGAATGCCGTTGGTTGGAAATGATGGGGACGATTTTGTCCTGCCAGCTGGGAAATCAATCGAAGAATTTATAAGTGATGGTATCCTTCCAAATATTCACCGGATTTATGGAGGTGGAGAACCAACTGAAGCAGCGGTGCTATTATCACATGCGCATACTGACCATTCAGGTTTTCTTCGTTTTCTGAATCCAGCTATACCTGTCTACATGACCTTCGGGACTGAAGCACTTCTGAAGGTCAGCTCGATCTTTCCCCCAAAGACCCCCATGCTTGTAAATACCAGAATCGTTGAAGTGTGGAAGAAAATCAAAGTAGGCCCATTCGAAGTAACACCCTATCTTGTCGATCATTCCGCACCAGATGCTGTTGCTTTTCTGATTGAAGGTGGAGGAAAACGATTATTCTATACTGGTGATTTTAGAGCTACTGGCAGGAAAAAAGTTGTCTATGAAAACCTGATTAAGAATCCGCCTGGGAGCATTGACTACATGATCTGCGAAGGTACCATGCTCGACCGATTGGAAGAGCAACCAGTGCAGGAGCAAGACCTTGAAGAGCAATTGGTGAAAATTCTGCGTGATTCAAATCAACCAGTTTTCCTGTTTGCCTCCGGGCAGAACATTGATCGTCTCGTGACAGCGTTTCGTTCCTGCAAACGCTCTGGAAGGATCCTGATCATTGACCTATACACGGCTTACATCCTTGAAAAACTGAAGCCGTTATCCGATTCGCTACCCCAAGCTGATTGGGAAAACATCCGAATCAAATACTGGAAAGGTCATGCTGATTTCCTTGTTGAGGGTAATGAGAATAACTTCCTGTACAAGATTAAAGCCAAGCGAATATCTATGGATGAGTTGAAAGTTCTATCGCCTAATACTCTCATTCTGACACGTGACAATGCAACTTTCATGCAGTTGATGAAACACCTGCCGCACAACATTAAACCTCGTCTGTTCTGGTCAATGTGGAACGGTTATCTGCAAAAGAGTAAGCATGTGAAGCCATACGCCGAAAAATACGGTCTTTCTATTGAGCACCTGCACACCAGTGGTCATGCAACTTCTGCCCAGATCAAACTACTTATCGAAGCCCTGAACCCGGGAAAAGTGATCCCAATGCATACGTTTTCACCGAAAGAGTTTGAAAAAATCGCTGACAATTTACTCTACCTGAAAGATGGTCAATCTGTTGAAATGAAGTAGATGGTTCAAATGGATTAGTATATGATTACACCTTTAAAGCGACATACAATCCTGCTTCATGTTTAAGAAAACCGTCTCCTCCCGCGAAGGAAATTATTCTCTCTTTGCAGTTCAGTTTATTGATTATCAATAAGAATATATCGATATTCAATAAACAGCATCATCCAATATCTTGAAATTGATTGTACTCCTGATAGCAAGCGGATATGAAAGAGGAGGAGAAAATGGAAGCGAATACGTACTCACCGCCCTATGCGAAACTCTTGAAAGCTGGGATGTCACTATTGTGGATTGTTTATTTCTTTTCATTTTTTGTTGGCGGTTTCCTTACGCTGGATACAGTTTTGGGACTGGGGTTATTCACTTTTATTCCAGTTTCATTTTATTTGGAGGGAGATGCGGTAGGGAAGCTATTTCCAGTGTTATCTGATCAATCTACAGTTTTAGCTGTTGATATGGGATCATTAAAAGTTGATTCAGCCCCCATCCCTTTGCGCTGGATAGCTGGGATAAGTTATTTCGGTTTTGTTTTCATCTGGATTTATATCATACGATTGCTCCACGATATCCTGGGTAGCTACCTCGTGGATAAACCATTTGATCCGATGAATTCAAAACGATTGTTGAAACTCGGGGCTATACTTTTAATTGGAACAACGATTAACGATTTTGTTTTGGGACCTCTTATGATTCATCAGGCATCAAAGATGATCCAAGTCGAAGGATTGCAATTTCACTATTTGTCAAATATCGGACCAAATATTACAGAGTATCTCACCGGATTGTTTCTACTGATGTTGTCCCAGATATTCCGTCGCGGAGCAGAACTGCAACATGACAGCGATTTAACGGTATAGGGAGGATTCATGGCGATAGTATGCACACTTGATCGAATCCTCCTTGAACGAGGAATGACGCTGACTGAACTTTCCGAGCGAGTCGGTTTGACACTGGCAAACCTCTCTATCCTAAAGACGAACAAAGCCAAGGCTATCCGTTTCAGTACGCTGGAAGCTATATGTAAGGAACTTGGTTGCGAACCGGGGGACATTTTGAAGTATGAGAAGGATGGAAAGTAGCTTGATTAGCTGGAACCTCCAATTTCATCAGGTTACATATTTTTTGCAAGAACGTGATGGTGCTGCGATAAATGCTGATTCTTGGAATTATTGTCTCATGCTAAACTGATATGTGTGCGTTGTTCAGATTGCCGTCTTCCAATTAGTCCTGAAATCAATAGTATTAATACCTTCCTGGATGCCAGCTAACCCCACGCTGGCATGATGCGGGCGGACAAAACTTTGGAGAAAGGCTATAAACAGAGCATTGACATTCCCTCATAGTCTCTATATTTATGATGAGGTTAATCACGTAAACAATTGATAATAAAGATTTTGCTTCGTCGCAATGATATGTTCATGTCGTCAGCAACGCTCAGCATGAAAGATATCCAACTTGCTGTCTATTTCTGCCTTATTTTACGAGGACAATTTTCTGGGAGTAAGGTTTATAATTCCCGGCTGCAATATTCAACAGATAAACCCCACTTGGCAACGAGTTTGCGTTGATTGTGTATTGTTTCCTCCCACCTTGCAGGTAACTTACGTCATCGAGATAAACGGTTTGTCCCAGGACATTCAAGAGCGAATATCGAACCTTCTGTGATTCAGGTAGCTGGACAGTTACTGTCACCATTGCATTAAATGGATTCGGGTAGGCTTCAGAAACCGCAAAATCTGCGGGAAGTGTTCTTTCAGGGTTGTCCTCTTGAATCAAAAACAAGGCAAAGGCATTTTCACCAAAGCCGGGAGTAGTGTTGTCAATTGATGATATATATACATCAGGAAGCATATTTCCGTCTGCCTGAAAGGCTTTAATTATAATAGAATCACCTTTCGTGAAGCCGGGGAGATTGTATTGCGGATAGGCTTGCCAGGCAATCACTGCAACGATATCAGCTTCCGGAATTTGCTCGGTTGCACCAACTATCTGCTCATCATCCCACAACTCGATGCGTGCGATTTCGGAACATATTTTTTTGTCGACTTCAAATAATACTGCGAAAGGCTTCCCAGTCGGCGTAACTCCCAGATGTTGTGCCTCTTGCCGTGGATTATCAGCAGGTGTGAAAGCTGTTACTTCATTCATCTGTCCTTGCTGTAGAATCTCCTCCACTTCCTGCCAGTTGAAAGTTTGATCGTCGGAAACCACCACATAATACCCCTTTCCTGGGACAAGGTTTTCAAGAGAACGAAAATATCCCGGGACCCAAATTTCACCTTCATCCGAATATATGATGATCAGTTCATCCACGATCGGAGCCAACGCGGTTGTTACGGGTGCAGGTTGCAGATATGGATGACCGAGCCAGTTAAAGCGATCAGCGAAAAGAGAATATTGAGTCTGAGCTGGAATCTGTTCACCAGCAAGAGTAAGTTCAGACTCATCTTGGCAGAAAATTCGATAGGCTTCAGTTAAATCGATCTCACCAATCGTGTTAATATCAGGAGGATAATAAATTGCCCCATCCTCTTGCATCGCAATCCTGAGAGAAACTACATCACCAAAAACCTCTGCTGCATTCAGATTTGGAAGAACGAGGGGTGTTGATATCAGGTTGAAATAATTTTCCCTTAAAGCTATTGTCAACTCTGTACGATCAGGAAGTCCAAGTGCCTCATGGCAGTCAAGAACCATCATTCCTGAATCAGCATCTGCGACATAACAAAATCTTTCGTCGAAAACAAAATCGTTAACTTCACCAACAGTTTTGTATGCACCGATCTGTAGGGGTTGGGCAGGATTAGTGAAGTCGAACATCTGAATTCCAAATTCACGGTTTCCTACTGTCAGAATGTTCCCTTGAAGGAGAAGTATTTCGGGTTCTGTTTCAAAGGGATAAACCGTTGGACCACGAATATCATTGGGATTTTGGACATCAAAAAATTGAATGTTTTGTTCGGTCCCTATAACAACAGTTGTTTGGTTGAAATCAATTGAAATTGGTTCACCATTAAACTGAATTTCATCTATAAGAACCGGATTTTCAGGATTATCCAAACTGATGAGTGAAAGTGCGTTAACGCCAGCGAAAATGTCCCTGGTTCCAACTGCAAGAAGATTTTCATGAACAGCCATGCACCGAGGATAATCAATTATCATTTGACCCTGTAAAACAGGAGCTTGAGGATTTTCAAGTGAATAGACTCGTACTTCAGGTGAATCATCCATAAGCATTAAGAGTTTGTTCTCGCCTTGGCACTCAAGCTCTACAGCCATATCAGTGGTAGGAAAAGTGTTTACAACATTTATCTCGCCTGGTGTAGAAATATCAAGGATTACAACCTCCTCCTCATCAGTTGCCAAATAAATATAATCTTCTCGCCCGGCATGAGATACCAAATCACTATCCGCAGTATATTCTTCAATTCCCAGCATGAATTCATGGTTGGTTACATCCACCACCCTGACACTTATACCACTGCTTATCAGGTATGCATGATTATCCTGATAATATACTCCTGAGTAACCATTCCAGGGTGCAAAATACGCTGTAACTACCGGCTCACTTGGATTTGAAATATCAAGTGTAGTCAATCCGTAGCGATAATAATTTATATCGTCTCCAACAGAATAGCTTGTATAATCACTACAGTAGGCATATTCCTGCTCATGCGTTTCAATTCCCCTGAAATGTGTATAAGTGGGACCAAGTCGATCTGGATAAAATTCTTCAATTAGTTCAGGATTGTCGGGATCACTAACATCGAAAACCGCCATAGAGTCAAAAAACCCTCCATCTGCAACAAGTACATAGCTATTGTATAAGGTAATCTCTGTTGAAACGTAGAGTGGACCTGCACTCCCACGAACATCAAGATGATCAGGGTCGGAAGTATCAACAATAGTAATCAAACCACCTGTGGAATTTACTATGTAAGCATAGGTTTTATCGAGAGTAAGATATTGAATCCAATCATTTCTGCCCTGGTTCTCCTGATTTGGAAATTCAACGCTCCCCCTCTGAATGGGGTTAAAGGGATCAGAGACATCAAGAACCATTAGACCACCTCGGAACATTGCAAGGTGAAGGAAATTATCACGTAATGCTAAATCATGAGGAAATACGTGCTCATTATCATAGTGTACAGTTTGGATTAAAGCAGGATCCGGAGGAGTAGTTACATCGATGATATGCAGTCCCCCATGCATACTTGCCACGTAAGCGATATCACCCTCCACTATCACACTCCAAGATTCACCAGCAAGAAACAACTCATTTACAGCTACAGGAGCTTCAGGAGTACTTATGTCAACAACAATCAGTCCATAATCTCTCGCTGCCACATAAGCATAATTTCCTTGAACTGCCAATCCTCTCGGGTTGTTAGAAAGTGGAATTTGGCTTGTCAGGACAGGATGGTCAGGGTCGTCAAGGGAGAATGTTAAAAAGGATTCCGGTGAATCTGGAGTGAGGGGTGCTCTTCCTGTTACCAGAAAGAGGAAATCGTCTTGTTTTTTACATTCGTTGGGATAACCTATTGGTCTGGTATAATAGCGACCATCAATATTAATATTCAGACTGTCTTGCGCCAAAAGTGAGGCTGGAAGGGATAACAAAAGAATTGGTAGCAGGAATTTTGAAGGGAAACGCATACCAGTCTCCTGTAATAATGGTTATCAATAATGATGTATTCTACTATCATCATACATCATATAATGCTTGTTTCAAAGGGAAATATCGAAATTATTCTTTTTTTACATTTGTGTTAAGAGAGACGACATCGGAGCTTGTGCATTCCTCATTTGTTGCCTTTTCAAGAGAAAGGGTTTCCTGAAAATGTCAACGATTGGATAGCCCGTAGCTTGCTGCGGGTTTTAATCGTTACCAATCATTGATTCCTGATAGTAACCACTCGAAAAGTTTTAGGATTATTGCTGTGTTTCTGCATCAGGATTCCCTGTATCTGCCATATCAATTTCATGTCGGAATCAGGGTGAGTTTCTTCCTCTGTAATACCAGAAACTGTTCATTTATTGCGTCTGTTCAATAAATATGAACATGGATAAAAACTGAACAAGATCATGTGCTGGGCCTTGATGTTTAGTGAACGATGCTTCGACATTTTCGGGAGTTGTAGAAATAGCGGATAGATTCACTTGAATCGGTAAGTTTTCTCTTGATCATCCAGAATATAATAGATGGCCAGGGGAGCTATTAGACTTGGGACAAGTCCCAAGCCAAAAAGAGTTCTTCAACATCCATAGATGTTGGAGAACTCTAAAATTGAACTAATTGAACTAATTGAAGCAAATCCTACAAAGCTTCCACGATACGTTTGGTTTCGAGTGCGATGACCAGCTCCTCATTCGTCGGAATGACGAAGACTTTGACACGGCTGGAATCTGCGCTCACTTCACGTTCCCCGCTGGCTTTGGCAAAATTACGATCTTTGTCCAGATCGACTCCGATAAATTCCAGTCCCTTCAATGATGCCGCACGAACCTGCGGACTGTTCTCACCGATGCCGCCGGTGAAGACCACAGCATCCAACCCACCCATAATCGCAGCATAAGAGCCGAGATATTTACGTACGCGGTAAGTGAAAACATCGAACGCCAGCCTTGCACGATCATTTCCCTTTTCCATCTCCTCAACAATATCACGCATATCAGAAGATTCGCCGGAGATACCGATTAAGCCACTATGCTTATTTAACAGGGTATTGACTTCGCCGAGACTGAGTTCTTCACGTCCCATCACATGCATTACAGCGCCAGCGTCGATATCGCCGGAACGTGTGCCCATAAGGAGTCCTTCCAGCGGCGTAAAGCCCATGGTGGTATCAACCGAAGTTCCACGATCCACTGCTGCCATACTGCAGCCATTGCCGAGGTGAATTGTGACCATTTTGAGGTCATCTACCTTTTTGTCCATCCGTAACGCCGCTTGCTGTGAGACAAAGAAGTGGCTGGTGCCATGAAAACCGTAACGACGGATACCATATCTTTTATAGAGCAGGTAGGGAAGCCCATAAATGTAAGCATAATCGGGAATTTGATGATGAAAAGCCGTGTCGAATACACCTACCATCGGAATTTCCCTCAATAATCGTTGACAAGCGACAATGCCCCGGATGTTATGAGGATTATGCAATGGAGCGAGATCTACGCAATCCTGCAGCCCATCCATAACCTCTGCGTCGATCAAAACAGATCCCGTAAACTGTTCGCCACCATGCACCACACGATGTCCAACAGCGTCAATCTCATCTCGTTCCTTCAAGACACCGTGATTTTTTGAAAGTAAGATTGCCAGGATATATTCTATCGCCGCCTGGTGGTCGACAATTTCACCTGCAATTTTCACTTTATCGCCATCGATACGGTTGTGGTTGAGGATCGCACCCTTCATCCCGATACGTTCAACTGACCCACGTGCCAAAGCCGAGGGATCGGAATCGGTGTCGATCAATTGGTATTTAATGGATGAACTACCGCAGTTTAGAATCAGAATTTTCATCGTGTTACTCCCTATCAGACTGTCTAGAAATGAGCAATATCATATGTTTTTGGAATTGCAAGTATTTACTGCTTTCTAAAATCTATAATTTTAATACCTTCTTGGATGCCAGCTAACATCACGCTGGCATGAAGCGTCGAAATATCTTTCTGGATGCCAGCTATCACCACGCTGAAATGACGCGATGGAAGAATATGTTCGAGAATCGCATTAGATTCCAGCTAAAACCATGCTGGAATGACGCGGACCGCAACCGAATTTTGAGTAGCCTGCTATGATCGCAATGCTTGACGAAAGGTATCATACCAGACTTTATGGTCTTCCAGTCTACCTTGTTCAAAATAGTGCATCATCATTTCGGTATCACCTTCAACCGCAATAATTCCCTTTTCCAGGAAAACCCAACGATTTACCCAGTGAATTAAATTCTGGATATCGTGACCAGCAATGATTGTTGGGCATCCGCTTCTGTTTTTTCTCGAAATAATTTCACCGAGTAATTGACAACCCTCTTCATCCAATCCGGCGGTGGGTTCATCGAGTAATAATCCAATGGGCTGTAGTGCCAGCAGTACTGCCAAAGCGACCCGTCTCGCCTGTCCACCACTCAACTCAAAGGGGTTGCGACTTGCAAAATCATCTGCAGGTAACCCGACCTCCTCCAAAGCTGCCAATGCCTGTTTTCTGGCGACATCCTTTTTCTCTCCCTGGTTGAGGATGCCATACATAACTTCATCGAGTACCGTTTCGGCAAAAAAGGATCGTTCTGGAAACTGAAACGCCACCCCGATTTTTCCATGAAGAGTAGTTGGTGCTTCACCATTCCAGGCAACTTTACCTGAAAATGGCACCAAACCAGCCAATGCCTCCAGTAAGGTCGTTTTGCCCGATCCACTGGAACCGATTACTCCGAGAATCTCTCCACGATTCAGAGCCAAATTTACATCTTTAAGTATACGCTTGCTTGTGCCAAAGAGCTCCTTACGTTCCACCGTGAGCCCTGAAACACTCAAGAAAACAGTCGATAGATCGTTACTTATTTTTTGAGGAGGTGGCTTGTGTTTTTCGAATGAAACGTTCTCAAGGTCGATCGGCGTTTCAGTGTGTTCACTATCTATCGTGATATCGTTAGCAATTTTCCCATCTTCGAGAGAAATCATTCGAGTGAATGGCCTTTTTTCAATAGTCGAGGAAGCTGTCCAGAGAATGATATGCTCATCGGGAATATGCTCCATCAACTTGAATAGTTGCTGTTTTGCAACTGGATCGAGATAAGCGGTCGGTTCATCCATCAACCAGACTGGGGGATTAAGTGTATAAAGGCAGGCAAAAGCCAGTTTCTGCATTTCACCGCCTGAGAGACGTGCGGGAGAACGTTTCTCGAAGCCTGCCATCCCCAATAAAGCGAGTGTTTCCTCAATTTTCATACGAATATCTGAAACTGGAGTATTTATGTTCTCCAATCCGAAAGCGATTTCATCTTCAACTGTCGAAGCAATGATCTGATTTTCAGGGTGTTGTTGCAGCAGTCCTGTGGGTATAGATTGTTCAGTGTAGGAAGAACTTATTGTGCCGTCCGAAGGGGCGAGAATGCCTGAAATGAGGTGAAGTAAGGTACTTTTTCCACTCCCATTCCTGCCGGAAACCAAAACTCGTTCTCCCGGGTTGATTTCTAAACTGATTCCATGGAGAACTTCACTATGGGAAGTGGGGTAGGTATAGCTTACATCGTTTAGGATGAGCACGCTACATATCCAGAAAGCTGATCAATTCAGAAGCCAGGGTTTTGGCAACACCAGACCGTTTCTCGACAAAATCAGCAGCGAGACGCCCCTTTTTTTCACTACTCTCATCAGATCGCAATGCAGGAGATAATTCATTGAGAATATCATCCACCTTGTCTATTTGGATTCCGGCACCAAGCTCCACCAGATCACGTGCTTCATGGCTGTTCAAATGGTGAGGTCCGAAGAGAACCGGTATTCCAAAAACCGCAGGTTCGATGACAGAATGCACTCCTTTCCCGAATCCACCACCCACATAAGCGACACAGCCCAGCCCATATAATCCAGCGAGTATCCCCATTTTATCGACAATTACGACTTGTTTGAGCGATTTATCTTGTTCCGCCTGGGTTAATGTTGTCCAGCTCAAATTGTGATTTCGGCAAAGTTGTTCAATCTGAACCAGATGATCCGCTGTCGGTTCATGAGGAACCAGTAATAAAGTCGCCTCATCGTTTTCGCTTGCGATGTTCTCCCAGGCAGCAAGCAGACGTTTCTCATCTTCCTGCCAGGTGCTGCCAGCTACAACGATTTTTCTACCCTTCAGCAAACTGCCCAATTCACCCTGATCAGCATGACTCGAAAGCGCACGTTCACGTACCCGGTCAAATCGTGTATCACCCGCTGCGCTTATGACAGGGCCGGAGGGAGTAAGATGACGGAACCGCTCTGCGTCATCCTCCGCAACAGCATAAATTGCAGTAAGTGCCTTCATGACATCATGGTTAAAATGACGAATAACCGGAACCAACCTGGTCGAGTCTGGACGGAAGTTGCCATTTACCAGAACACTCGGAATCCCCTTCTGCTTCGCCTGCCAGACAAGGTTTGGCCAGACATCATGTTTCACCATCACGATTAAAGAAGGCTCCAGAATTTCCAGCATACGTTTTACACGTGATACACTATCAAATGGCAGATAAAATTTCCCCGAGATATGATCTACTTTTTCTGATCGTTCGATTGCAGAAGGTGAAAAAATGGAGAGCAGGATATCCTCATGACATTGATTGTGCAGTTCTTCGATAAGTGGCATTGCACTTTCCAGCTCACCAGCAGAGGAACAGTGGATGAGGATACGTTTTTTTGTATCATCGCATTGATTGCGTACCCGCATGAGGGTAGCTTCTTCACCCATACGTCCGGTAAGACCCTGACGAATCTTTCTGGAACCTATGGATGCAGTCACCAGACCGGCTTCCATAAGGGGGACTGCTATTGTGTTATATAGTATCCTGCTGATCATTATTCTCAAATTCCACTTTCATAACTGAATCAAATACACGATCAACCGTTGTAAAATTCATGCAATTGTGATGTCCGATTGGGCATAGATCGCTACCATGTGCTGTACAGGGACGGCACCACATCTTATTCTCAAGCACTACTGAATTATCAGTTCTGAATGGATAAAATCCAAACTCGCGCACTGTCGGTCCGAAAATAGCGACTAGTGGTACCCGCTGCGATACTGCCAGATGCATTGGGCCTGTATCTCCACTAATTACAGCCCGACACCTGCTGAGAATAGCAGCCGCTTCAGGAATTCGAGTAGTTCCACATAGATTGTACACGCGATCCATTTGGTCAAATTCAGCTTTCAGATCATCTGATATATCTCTTCCAGAACCAATCACGACAACCGGAGCGAACTCTGAAAGTCGATTTGCCAATTCCAACCATCGTTCTTCATGCCATTGTTTTGTACGATGTTTCGCACCTGGAATTATTGCGTAGGGTCTTTCATATGTAACTTTCCAAAGCCGGTCAACTTCTGCGAAAACATTCTCCGGTATCCTGAGTTCAAGACCCTTGCCATCGTCCTGTACACTCCAGGGAGTTAACTGGTCAAGATAACGTAATGGAACTGGACGAAATTCTCCCAATCGTACACGAACACCGATCAGCAAAGCACGACGTAAGCGAGGAGGACGATCAACCAGAGTATCTGTATCCCTGAGATGCTTCCTGATGATTGCACTTCTTTGTGAACCATGTAAATCAGCGACCTTGTCCCATTTTTGCTCTGCAAAAGTTTTACAGTCTTCAACGAATTCATTTTTTTGCAGTCTGAAAGAAAACACATCGTCTATCTCAGGAAGGCAGGCGGCTAGTTCTGCGTAAGGTGTACTTGTTACGAAGGTTAGTTTTGCAGCGGGAAAGGCATTTCTCAAGCCACGTATGGCAGGAGCGGTCAGCACGATATCACCCAATGAACTGAGACGAATGATCGCTATATTCACGAGTTCGCTCCATTTGTAAATCGTACCAACTTAAAAGGCATCCTTTGTTGTGTCTTCCTCTACTCTGCTGAATCGATGTGTACGCAGGGCTTGCAGACTATCACTAACTTCTGATATAATCAAGGCGTGTAGACCCAGGTCTTCCGCTCGTCCAATTCCTTCATGTGGCCCCATTACGAAAAAACCTGTCGCATAGGCATCCGCTTCCGCACAGCTTTTCGCCACCACAGTCGCCGAAACCGACCTTTTGGCAGGAAATCCGGTCACTGGATTAAGAATGTGATGGTAACGGAAATTGTCCACCATTAAATACTGCTCGTAATCTCCCGATGTCGCTACAGCTCCGCTATCAATCGACAAAATGGTGTAGAACTCATCCAGTTTTCTCGGATGACGGATGGCAATGCGCCAGGGTGTATCATCCTCTTTAGCGCCAAAGCAACGCAGATCACCGCCAGCCTCCACAATTCCTGTAACGATCCCCTGCTCACGTAATTTATCAACTGCTCTATCAACCGCATACCCCTTTGCGTATCCCCCTAGATCAAGCTTGGCACCTTTCGGATGAAGAATCGCCTGCTCCACATTACTGATACTATCCGGTGGCACAATGGTAAATATAGTGCTGTCGATGATCGTCATTACACTGTCCACGTCCCACATATTGGGAATGTGAACACTGTCACTACCGAAGCCCCATAAGTCGATCATGGGTCCCATATCTGGGCGAAAACTCCAGTAGGTCTCTTCACCGATATCATACGCCTGGAGAATCATATCTGTAAGCTCTTCTCCTATATCGAAGGGGCGTACACCAGACAGATAGTTTAGTCGCTCCATCTCATCATGCCATGAAAGTTCTTCAACCCGCTTAATCTCACGGAAGGCTGAGTCAATCGCCGCTTCAACACCATGACGGTCAACTCCAACACGCCAGACATGAGCTGTAATTGTAACCTGAGTACCGAGCATACCTTTCGACTTGCTGATCGGCCCAGTGGAGCAACCTGCAAGAAGAAAAGCTAAGAGGTAAATCGCAAGTATAAACCGTTTCATCGGTCCCTCTCCGCAGCAAAATAAGCGAACTGCTCTAATTTACGACGGTATTCATTGTCAGGTAAAGGTTGCAGAGCTTCCGCAGCCTTTTTCGCATAATCAACAGCAACCTGCTGTGAATAGGCTATGCCACCTTTTTCATCAATCAAGGCGATTATATCACTCAGGTCAACCTTTTTTCCACGTTTTCCAGCTTTTTTTGATTTCTTTAATCTTGAGAGAATGCGTTTTTTATCTATAGGAGAAACCTGCTCAAGAACATGAATCAAAGGCAGGGTTAACTTCGCCTGACCCAGGTCAAGTCCAATGGGTTTGCCAAGCCGAGGACCACCTGCACCGAAATCAAGCAGATCATCACGAATCTGAAAGGCGATCCCTAATAGTTCCCCATACTGCTTCATGGGGAGAGATTCTTCGACGCTTTTTCCCAGGGATAGTGGACCCATCTGGCAGGCAGCGCTTATTAATGAAGCGGTTTTATCTGAAACCATCGTATAATAAGCACTTTTATCCAGATCGAGTTTCCGACTGCCGATGGCTTCTACCAGTTCACCTCTAGCGAGACGAAAAGCGCAATCACTGAACAGGTCAAGAACATCAAAATTACGCTGGTTGAACATCCCTTCCAATGAGCGGGAGAGCATAAAATCGCCGAATAAAACTGCCACTTTGTTGTTGAACACAAGGTTTAAACTTGGACGTCCACGCCTTTCATCCGCACGATCGACAACGTCATCGTGAATCAGGCTTGCTGTATGAAGAAGTTCAACGATTAACGCTGCACTTAAAGTGGATTCAGGAAGGGCTCCTGTGTGACCGTAAGCTCGAGCACCAACCAGAGTTAACAAGGGACGAATACCCTTACCTCTCGTCTTGAGGAGATACGCTGAAACCTTATCAATGAGAAAGACTCCCGACCGTAAAAATTGGCTGTAGTGCTTACGGTAGGCGCGTACGTCATCCGACATCCCGCTTTCTATACTTCGAAGCCGCACTTTTTTACCAGATGCTTTCGCACTTTCTCTCAACTTGGTCACGACTTCCAGCGATCTATCTCCTTACGAGCACGTTTCATCTCACGATCTGCTTCACGTTTGCTGATCGTCTGACGTTTATCATATTCCCTTTTACCACGTGCCAATCCAAGCTCAACTTTAACATAGCCACGATCGTTGAAATACATTTTTAAGGGAATTATCGTCAACCCTTTCTCCAGAACCTTGCGGGCGAGACGCTTTATCTCTTTTTTATGCAACAGCAATTTTCGTGGTCGAACTGTGTGGTGATCAGAATAACCACGATGTGAATAACTGGCAATATTTATCCCTATAACAGTCGCCTGGTTGCCATCAAACTCAACATGAGCATCACGTAAAGTGACACTCCCCTGACGGACAGACTTCACCTCTGTGCCATAAAGCACCAGTCCAGCCTCGAAGGTCTCCTCGATGTGATAATCGTGGCGAGCCTTTCGGTTTTTTATTACTGGAGTTGTTGAAGTCATCAGTATCACCTGAGATCAAACTTTGGTCCTGGATTTATCCAGAGTCTATTAAAGCGATTAATGGAACAATTAAACTTGGGACAAGTCCCAAGCCAACCATTCAAGGATGTGAATTAATCCTGAAATGGAAATTTAGTGTTCTGTAACCATTCTACCAAAATATATACTACAAAAAAACAGGGTCATGACCGTGGGTAATCCAATCACGACCCTGTGAAAGATCACATCTTACAGGATATTTACCTAATCGCCGAATTTGATTCCCTGAGCCAGAGGCAAATCGTGCGAATAATTAATCGTGTTGGTTTGACGACGCATGTACGCCTTCCAGGAATCGCTCCCGGATTCACGTCCACCGCCAGTTTCCTTCTCACCGCCGAATGCTCCACCGATTTCTGCGCCTGAAGTGCCGAGATTTACATTTGCTATCCCACAATCACTACCGCTGGGACCCATAAATGTTTCGGCTTCGATCATGTCGTTGGTGAATATCGCACTACTCAGTCCCTGCGGGACTTCATTGTGCCACTCCAGAACTTCATCAAACGAATCATACTCAATCAAGTAAAGAATAGGAGCGAAGGTTTCAGTATGAACGATATCCCAGTCGTGCTGTGCTTTTACAACCGCCGGTGTCACAAAAAAGCCGGGACGGTCTTTGAGATGCTCACCACCGGTAAGGACTTCACCGCCTACCTCTCTGATCTTTTCCATCGCATCCATCATATCTTTAATTGCGCTCTCATCGATCAATGGCCCCATCAGGTTTTTCTGATCCAATGGGTCACCGATGGTAACCTTGCCGTAAGCATCCAGAAGCTTCTTGGTGAAGTCTTCGGCGATATCCTTGTGTAAAAATACACGTCTGGTGGAGGTACAACGTTGTCCGGCTGTTCCAACTGCACCAAAGAGCACAGATCGTAAAGCCATTTTCTGGTTCGCTGAAGGGGTTACGATCACAGCATTGTTTCCACCAAGCTCCAGGATCGTATTCCCGAGACGTTTGCCGACAACCTCACTTACACGCATTCCCATCTTCGTTGAACCGGTGAAGGATACTAATGGAATATCTTTGTGGTTGATCAATCGTTCGCCGACAACACTGCCTTTTCCGATAACCAGGTTGAAGATTCCAGATTGACCGTGCGCTTCGCATACCTCATTACAGATATTCTGAACCGCAATCGCGGTTAAAGGAACATTGGATGATGGTTTCCAGAGAGTTGGATCACCGCAAGCCGCTGCAAGTGCCGCGTTCCATGCCCATACTGCAACAGGGAAGTTGAATGCACTGATCACCCCGACAACACCCAACGGCTGCCACTGCTCCATCATACGGTGTTGTGGACGTTCTGATTTAATCGTGTACCCATACAATTGACGGCTGAGACCCACTGCGAAGTCGCAGATATCAATCATTTCCTGCACTTCACCCCAACCTTCCTGAAGAATCTTACCGTTCTCGAGGGCAACCAGCATTCCTAACGCTTCCTTCTTGGCTCGCAGAGCATCACCGAGATCACGAACAATCTGTCCACGAACTGGTGCAGGTACTTCACGCCATTTTTTGAATGCTTCGGTGGCGTTACGCATCACCTCATCAAAATCGGCTTCGTTCGCTTGAACTACTTTCGCAATCGGTTCGCCAGTCGCAGGATTGATTGAAACAATTTCCTCACGTCCTTCAGTTCCAAGCCAACCACCCGGACCATAGCAAGCACCGGAGTTTACCTCTTTAATCCCTAGTTCCTTCAGAAAATCCATTGTAGTTTCCCTTAAATTTTGCTGCATCTTTTCGCCGTTCAACGTAAAATGGATGCAGGGAATTCTCTTGATATGTACGATTTATAACAATGTAAGATAGCAAATCACCGTTTGAGGAGTCAACGCTGTCTGATTTCAGTCGAGGTAAGAAATCCGTAAGTTATTCGATGATTCCAGCTTGGGAAATTTTCAAATGCAATATCCAAAAAAATAGCGTAAAATGAGAATATGATTCATTTCGATAGTTCAGGCATCGAAACATACTGGTGGATTACCATCGTTGTCCCCTTTGTAATCTCCATACTTACCTCCACCGCTGGTATCTCGGGTGCATTTTTACTGTTACCCTTCCAAGTCAGTTTCCTCGGTTTTACCGGACCCTCTGTCAGTGCCACAAATCTGGTCTACAATATCTTTGCGACTCCCGGCGGGATTCTCAGATATTTCCGTGAGAAACGTCTGGTCTGGCCTTTGGTGCTGATTATTTCGCTGGGAACACTTCCCGGAGTAATTCTGGGCATCTATCTCAGGGTGAGATTTCTTCCTGATCCACGTTCCTTCAAATTTTTCGTTGGGCTCGTATTACTTTATATCGCGATACGCTTGATACAGAGCATCTTTAATGAGGAAAAGGGACGTCGGAAGACCAACCATCGATCCGACCTGGAGATTAAAAAATCATGCTTAACCTGGAAACAGGTATCTTTTATCTACGATGATACCTGTTATTCTGTTGGGACATTCTGGCTGTTTCTACTCAGCCTTATGGTTGGGGTCATAGGCGGAACATACGGCATCGGAGGTGGGTCAATTGTCTCCCCATTTCTGATAAGCATTTTCGGGTTGCCGGTTTATGCAGTGGCGGGAGCGACACTCTTTGGCACATTTTTAACGTCAATCTACGGAGTGATATTTTATACACTTCTCGCACCGATTTTTGCACAGGGACTGGCAGCATCACCCGACTGGAAACTTGGCATAATGTTGAGTATCGGGGGACTGGCAGGCACCTTTACTGGTGCAGTTCTGCAACGTTATCTGCCAACCAGGTTGATCGTAGGAGTGCTTATTGGCTGCATATTATTTGTGTCTGGGAAATACATTTACGGATTCTTCTTTTAGTTGATCAACTCACATGTCTTGATAGCTGGCATTGGACTTGTCCAATGTCCAGTAACTCTAGTAGTGGACCTATTAAACCCTGGATAAATCCAGGACCAGCGACCAAAACTCTCACCAATCCATCTTGTTCTAAAACTCACAAAGTGTATCGCTTTACTACCTCTGTGACCACTCCTGTTGGTATTTTGACACAGGCTATATGATCAATTGCTTGTGAATGCCTTATTCAGGTTGATTTCTTACACTGGCACATTTGTTGCGAAACAAGGATTGCAGCAGGGTATCATTTAAATCTACTACTTCCGAACTTTTTGTTGTACACAGGGCTCAAAGGAAATACTTTACGAATTGAGAGAGTTCGTAAATATCCGCAGGATAATTTTGGGTGTACGAGTTCAGGTAGATTTATTCATTGATGATTCAGGGAGAGAGAGAAATGGTTCAGGAAGAACAACGTCCAGAAGAAATGCCGCAGGAAAATTATGATATGCCATCGGAAGGAACTATGAGTCCTTTCGCAAAGATAATCGGCGTTATCATTGATCCAGAGAGGGTTGTAAAAAGCATCTCCAACAAGCCGGACTGGCTGATCCCACTAGCTGTTTTACTGCTTGGTGTATTCATTTTCATTATTGCTGCTGGTGATGTCCTCACGCAATTTGCGCTTGATAACATGATGAATTCTTTTGAGCAGCAGGTTGAACGGGGAGGGATGAGTGAAACTCAGGCAGAGCAGATATTCAATCAACAGAAAGGCATGATCGGCTATTGGATCTACGGTCAAACCTTTTTCATGACTGTTGTCCAACGTCTGCTGGGAGCACTGGGACTTTTGTTCATTGGGAACATTTTATTTGGTGGTGATAAAAAGTTTAAACACTACTGGTCACTTGTGCTTTATGGCGGCATAATTGCTGCATTGGGAAGCATTATCTCCGGTATTCTGGTCAACATTTCAGGGGATATGTTTGGTGCTCAATTGGGCTTGGGAATTCTCACAAATTCCAACCCCGATACTACCCTTCACAAGATCGCCAGTGCAATAAACTTTTTCGCTATCTGGGAAGCGACGGTTCTAGGATTAGGAATTTCAGTATTTACAAACTCAACTCGTGCCAAAGGGATCATGACGCTTTTATTTATCACTCTAGGGCTGAATATCGGGTTCTCGCTTATGACCGGATTCCCGATGATGTAACATTTAGTCAATGTTGTGTGTCCAATGGAAGTGTATCGATCAGTGAATCAGATGGATGATTGACTTTAACTATCAGTTGTAATTTCATGACAGCAGGGAGAGCCGGAATGAAGAATTCCGTAATAAAAAATAAATTCAAAAATGTTCTACTCATTTTATTGGCATTTTCTTTTGCCACGCTGAGTTTCGCTAGTGGCGAGCTTCCTCTTATTCAACAGGATGAGCCGCTAAGTGTAGATGATCTGATTGATCTTGCAATTGAAAATCAGCCACAATATCAGAAGATCAAAGAAGATCGTGATCTGCTGTTTAAGGGTGTCAAAGTAGCCTATGCACAATTATTACCTTCTGCCAATTTCAGCGCGAGGTATTCTACATCCCGCTACTACAATCCTACTCCCTATGTGGATAATTCAGGACTTTATCGTCCGGATTACACTGCCAAATCATCCAACTCCTCCTGGGGAATCACACTATCGCAAGATTTGTATTTAGGCGGCTCACGTTTTTATGGGCTGAAACGTGCGCAACAGATGCTGAAATTTAATGATTTAAGTATGCAACGTAGTGTGGACGAGCTAACCAACAATATCCAATCATCTGTCTACTCATTGTTAGCACAACAGCAACTGGTTGAGGTACGCCGGGACATTGTTAAATTCAGGACAGAGAGCTTACGTCTGGCGACAAAACGTTATGAAACTGGTGATGTGATCGAACTTGATGTCTTGCAGGCAGAAATTGATCTCGGCAATGCCGAGAATGACCTTCTGACAGCAGAACAAGATTTGCAGAACCGTTCAGAATCATTAAACCTGCTGGTTGGCATTCACCTTGAAAGTCGTTTTCCTCTTGAGGGTAGTCTGACACCCACTTTGCCTGACAACGATATTAATAACCTGGTTTCACTAGCGATGAAAAAAAATCCGCAATTTCTCTCCCTGCAGAAAAATATTGAAATAAGTGATCAGGATGTAAATATCGCTCGAGCGCAAATGCTTCCACGAGTCAGCCTGAATGCTGGCTTCGATAAAATGGAAGAACTCACAGGGTACAATAAATACAAGTTCTCTCCTCAGCAGGAGAATCGCTCACTTGGTTTAACCCTCTCCTGGACAATTTTCAACCGTTTTGAGTTGGATTATCAGCGCCAGCGAGCGATTGTTGAAAAACGCAAGGCGGTATGGGACAAGCATTACACCGGACAGCAGATTGAATCATCCTTACGAAGTGAATGGCGTACACTGAATAGAATCTATGAACAAATAAAAATTACTGAAAAGAATCGTGAACTGGCGAGACGTCAGCTTGATCTTGAACAGGAGCGTTACCGTCTGGGAGCATCAAATCAACTGAATTTGCGTAGTGCCCAGGTAACCTTTATCGAAGCTGAAAACCGTCATATCTCAAAAATTCTGGAATTTTATACCACGCGAGCGGCATTGGAACGTGACCTTGGTATGTCGCTTGAGGAGGTAGGTAATAATGAGTAAGAGTTCTGGTCGAAATCTTAGAATCTGGATCATTGTAGGTGTTGTTGTACTTATTTCTGCGCTGGTCATCGCAAATATCTTTATGAAACGGAAACCCGAAGGTAAAAAGGTTGATGTTGCATTTGTGGAGGTCGACAGTCTTGTGCAAACAGTATCTGCATCCGGTAAAATTCAGCCGGAAGTGGATGTGAATATCAGCGCGAATGTTTCTGGACGTATCCTTTTCCTGGGTGCACAAGAGGGTGAAGCGGTTGAAAAGGGGAAATTGCTGGTACGTATCGAGGATGAAAATTACACTGCAGCACTTGAGCAGAATCGATATGCTCTGGCAAGTGCTGAAGCCAGTTTGCAGGAGGCACGATCCAACTTAAAACGTACTGCCGAACTACACGACGATAATCTTGCCAGCGATGCACAGCTCGAAGGAGCACAGGCAACGCTAAAGCGGTTTGAAGCGGATGTTGATCGAGTGCGGGCTAATGTTGCTCAGAGTCAGGATGCGCTGGACAAGACCCGTATCTACTCCCCGATAAGTGGAATCGTAACTCGCCTTAACAAGGAAATTGGAGAGATGGCAATTGGTGCTACCTTCTCTGAAGATGTAATCATGGTGGTTGCGCAACTCGAACGTATGGAAGTGAACGTCGAAGTTAACGAAAACGATGTTATCCTGATAGAACTTGAGGATATGGTTGATATCGAAGTATTCGCCATGCCGAGTGATAAATACAAAGGTATTGTAACTGAAATCGCTCATTCCGGCATCATTCGTGGTCAGGGATCAGCGGAAGAGGTAACAAACTTTGAAGTGAAGGTTGCTATCGTTGACAAAGTGAAAAACCTGCGACCGGGAATGAGTGCGACTGTTGAAATTATTACCGATGAACGTGAATCTGCTGTGGTTGTACCACAGGAGGCGATTACTGTTCGTTCTTTGGATGATGAAAAGAAGAAAGAGCAAAAAGCTCGCTCTTCTGTGAAATCGAAAAAGAAGGGCAAAGGCGATATGGAATTCGGTAAGGACGACGAAATTTCCAGAGATGACCTCACGGAAGTTGTATATGTTGCCAAAGATGATTCTGCATGGGTGCGTGAAGTTGAGCTGGGAATCTATTCCGACACCCATTTTGAAATAGTCTCCGGACTGGAAGAGGGTGAATTGATTATTACCGGTCCATTCAAAATGCTCTCGCGAGACCTCCATAGCGGTGATCGTGTGGAATATGACGAGCCGAAGAAGGATGAAGATGGTTCGGACGGTTCAGAAGTTAAGAAAAAAGACGAGAACTGAGGATAGCATGAGTGAAATAATTCGTCTGAAAAACATTTCAAAGATATATGAGATCGGCAAAATCAAGGTTCCCGCTTTGAAAGATGTTGACCTGATCATTGAACAGGGTGAGTATGTTGCGATTATGGGACCGTCGGGATCAGGAAAATCTACCTTGATGAACATCATTGGCTGTCTAGACACACCAACCACAGGGAATTATCATCTGGCTGGTGAGGAGGTCAACAATATGACCGACAATGAGCTGGCGGATGTTCGTAATCGACGAATTGGTTTTGTTTTCCAGACATTCAACCTTTTGCCTCGTGCAGATGCGTATCACAATGTGGAACTGCCATTGATTTATGCTGGGATGAGTCGTGCGAAAAGACGAGAGCAGACGAATGAGGCGCTCAGTCGCGTAGGGCTTGCAGAACGCATGAAACATAAACCGAATGAACTTTCCGGCGGACAACGTCAACGTGTTGCAGTGGCACGTGCGCTGGTTAATCGCCCTAGTTTGTTACTGGCGGACGAACCTACCGGAAACCTGGACAGCCGCACCAGCTATGAGATCATGCAACTGTTTCACGAACTCCACCAGAATGGAAATACAATTGTGCTGGTTACTCATGAAGAGGATATCGCGGCGTATGCTCATCGTGTTGTTCGCTTGTTTGATGGCAACATCAGCTCGGATAAAAGGCAGGAACCACGCACTGGAATGAATGGTGGATTTGCCGCAAAACCTGAAGAAAATGGCGAAGCGGCTTAAATGAATAAATTTGGTTCTTCGCTGTTTCCGCCTGCGTCATTCCAGCATGGTGTTAGCTGGAATCCAGGAAGCAATTGAAAATGCTACTGTTAGAAAATATTAATTATACGCAATTCTACTAAAAAATCTGAAATTGTTCATTCTTAGATAAACCGTAAAGAACACATTCGGCTGCCCACACGAATAAACGAAGAGCCGATAAATTTTACAACGATTTTACCAGACAATAAATTATGCATGATCTGACCTACAGTTTTTTGGAAGGAATAAAAATTGCCCAACGCGCACTTTGGGCAAATAAGACCCGTACCATCCTGACGACCCTCGGGATCGTGATCGGGGTGGTGACAGTAACCCTGATGATGATGATCATTCAAGGGTTAAATTCTTCTTTCCAGCGTCAGATATCATTCATTGGAAGTGGTACTGTATATGTAGAGCAGTGGCCATGGATTGTGATGGATGATTGGTGGATTTACCGGAATCGTCCTAAATTAACCATGGAAAATTTCCAGGATGTAAAAGAGCAGCTTGAACTTGCCGAAGTAGTTGCAGCATATACATGGACAGTCCGTCCTATATCATTCAAGAGTAATACTATAGATCGTGTTGGCATTGTAGGAGTTACACCTGACTACGTTTACACTGGTGGGCACGTACCTGAATATGGACGTTTTGTCTCTGAGTTAGACAACCGCTCATCGCGAAAAGTCTGTGTGATTGGTGCAGATATCAAACGTGATGTTTTCGATCCTTACAACCCTATCGGCAGACATCTTAGAGTCGGTGCGCATAGTTATACCGTTGTGGGAATTCTTGAGCGACAGGGCACTTCCTTCGGTGAGTCTAATGATAATTACGTTATGATTCCATTGAATACCTTGCTCGACAATTATGGGCATCACCGCTCACTTAGTATTGTTTCGAAGGCGAAGGATTCCAACAATATGGATGCGATGGTTGACGAACTGACAGGTATCCTGAGACGCAGTCGCAGCCTCCAACCAATGGAAGATAACAATTTCGCCATCAACCGTCAGGAAGCTTTGACCGATTTTTACAAACGAATGACTGCGGGTATTTATATCGCAGGGCTGATAATCGGTGGGATTGCGCTTGCGGTGGGTGGGATTGGCATCATGAACATCATGCTGGTCTCGGTGACTGAACGCACCTGGGAGATTGGCATGCGAAAGGCAGTTGGTGCAAAAACCACACATATTCTCTGGCAGTTTCTCGTTGAGTCGATGCTGATCTGCTCATTCGGTGGAATCGTGGGGCTTGGCTTGGCTGCACTGGGAGGTGCAGCAATGGATAAGTTCCTGCCGACTTCACTGCCGCTCTGGTTGGCACTGCTTGCAGTCCTCTTTTCCAGCTTTGTCGGATTGGTATTTGGACTATTGCCCGCAACTCGTGCTGCTCGACTTGATCCGATTACAGCCTTACGGCAGGATTGATCATGAACTATTCTGAATCATTATATATTTCACTTACCAGCATCTTTGCCCATAAACTCCGAAGTGGATTGACCCTCCTTGGGGTGGTTATTGGTGTTATGACTATTATAGCAACAATGTCTGTAATTAAGGGTTTGCAACAGATGATGGAAGAGGAGATGTCGCAGCTCTCCGCCGGGGTCTTCCAGGTTCAACGGTATGACCAACAGATTGGGGATGGTGGTCACAGAAGGAATCGAAAATATCGTCCGAAAATTGGAATGACTGAGGTTCGTGCGATTGAGGAAAATGTACCGTTAGTCGATGTTGTCGCACCTGAGATATGGCACTGGGGTGCTACATTGAAATTTGAAAATGAAGCCACACCTCCGAATGTCACCATCGCCGGTGGAGCGACAGGATTCGCTGTCAATAATGGTTATATGATCG
The DNA here is from genome assembly GCA_019912845.1 of bacterium. Taxonomy (GTDB): domain Bacteria; phylum Electryoneota; class Electryoneia; order Electryoneales; family Electryoneaceae; genus JAIOHU01. Next base: position 14,547 of record JAIOHU010000031.1, on the reverse strand, counting down.
AAACCGGACGTAATTTCACTCAGGTGGATGTTCAATACGCTCGCCCTGTCTGTGTGATTGGTGCTGGTCCCGCACGTAAGCTTTTCCCATATCGAGATCCAATTGGTGAGCGAATTACCATCGACGGGCAAAGTGCAACAGTGATTGGGGTATTCCAGGAGATGGGTTCAATGATGAATCGGAATGCTGACAATCGTGTAGCAGTTCCGATTACGACCTTCACCAACTGGTGGGGTTCAGAGCGAAGCTGGAATATCACTGTACACACAAAAGACCCAACAAAAATTGATGAAGCACTTGAACAGACTATTGGGGCGGTACGTGTCGCTCGTGGGTTAAAACCAGGTGATCCGAACAATTTTGGTGTCTGGCATTCAAATCAAATTGTCGATTCTTTCAATGATATGACCAAATGGATACGCATTGCAGCGTTTGGAATTGCATCAATCGCCCTGCTGGTTGCCGGTGTCGGTATTATGAACATCATGCTGGTTTCGGTAACTGAACGTACGAGGGAAATAGGGGTTCGGAAAGCGTTAGGTGCAAAACGAATCGAAATTATGGGGCAATTCCTGGTGGAAGCAGTTATCCTCACCGAGATTGGAGCTGTTTTTGGTATTGTGGTTGGAGTTGCTGCATCAGTTCTGGTTGGCAAAGTGACTCAACTACCTGTCACTGTTCCTATCTGGACAATCTTCGCAGGTTTGATTTTCTGCAGTATCATCGGTATTGCATTTGGCACCTGGCCCGCCTGGAAAGCCAGTCGTCTGCACCCGATTGAAGCCTTACGTTACGAATAAAGCTGGAAAACCCCGAGAATAATGCCTGTTCCCGGGGTTTTCGCTGACCAAGTATACAAAAATCAAACGTCTTTATCCAGTAGTTTTTTCTTACGTGTGAGAAACTCCTCTTCCGTAAGCAATTCTCTCGACACAAGATCCGCCAGCTTTTCGATTTGACCGGCAACATCAAACCGTTCATCGAGTAAATCAGAAATTACACCAGCAACTTTGGTTACATATTTGTTGCTGACATTAAGGATTGACTGTTCAACTCCTTCAACTGTCAGGGTAATTTCACCTTTGATATTGCCCTGCTTGTGTTGAACACCAGAAATACGAGATAACGGAAAATCAACCTGTTCCAGTCCGCCGACCATTTTTTTGTCGACAAAAATAACTCGCTTATCGGTAACTATAAGCAGCCAGGTTGTTCCACGTAACATACCACTGGCAAGTGCGTGAATGGTCTCCTCTGGATTTAGAATTTCAGGAAGGTATTCAATCTCTTTTTTTGTTCCAAAAGTATCGAAAGTCCCTTCAAGAGCTTTGATTTGCTCATCAACAATCTGTTTATTGACTGCCATCTTTATTCTCCTTTAATATCCTTGACCGAAATACAATATATACTGATTCTTGGAATTATTGTCTCATTCCAAACTGCTATATGTTTGTGTTGTTCGGATTACCGTTTTCCAATTAGTCCTGAAATCAATAGTACTAATACCTTCCTGGATGCCAGCTAACCCCATGCTGGCATGACGCAATCGGACAATACTTTCGAAAAACGCTATAAACACTTCAAAATCAATTTTTATCTGAACATACATCGTATGGTTTTTGTTGCGCTATTCCCGAGACGATCAATTGCGGTGACTTCTATTTCCAGAATCTCCTCAGTGGCTAAAGCACTTAATGGTGTTCTATACAGATATTCTTCATCACCGATTTTATAAAGAATCCGCTCCACCGCACTGATTGCATCCTTCGCTTCAAGATATAAGGTTGTACCAGACGGATAAACATCCACCCCACCCTCTTTACCAATCGCGTCTTCAGAGAACTGCCAGGATAGATCAGGAGGTGAAGAATCAACAATAATCAGCATATCTTTAATGTTCTCACGATTATTTACATTGTCAATGGCTGCGTATTTCAGTTGTTTATTTCCTTCTGAACCAAGGGTGATGGGTTTACTCAAATCTCGCCAGGTGCCACCATTGATCTGTCCGGTGATCGTCTTAACACCGGAATGCTCATCCGTTGCGCTGAACACCAATTCTGTCGTTGGATGAATATATGTAACGTCCCTCAAAGTATAAACTGCACCTTTCAATTCCAGTGTCGAGACCGGTGAAGTGATATCCATAAACACTTGCAGGGGATCAGCATTGGTTTTGTTGCCAACGATATCCACCGTACGTGCATAAATTGTATGGTTACCGGTCATTTCGGGCACCGCAACAGGCGAACTGTAGTTGCTGAATCCACCCTCGTCTATACGAATTTCCAGAGTACCGGTTTCCAAGACATCGTCCTTGGAGGAGAAAGCAATCCGTGAACGCGGGGAGATATATCTTGTCCCTCCGACTATGGCAACATCCCCCCGTACTGCCAGGTCGGCTTAAGGTGGAATTGGATCGTAAGAGAATCTGAATTGATTCCGGTTTTCTGTATTATCAACGTTATCAACACCCCAGTAATTGAGGACATGTTTTCCCGGTTCTAGTTTGTTGAATGCGGAAGACGCAAGAACAGATTTATACCGGATCGGTTCACCATCATCAAATGAATAATAGATGTTCTTGACACCGCTCAGATTGTCGCTAGAGGAGAGAACGATTTCTGATGAGGGCGATAAAGTCGCACCGTAAAATTTACCCTGTACTTTATGGGTTGTGTAGGGTGCTGTGAGATCGACGATAAACTCATCCTTGCCGGGCTTTTCCGCATTTCCAACCGCATCAACAGAATAATAATTTACCGTATAAGGTTTCTCACGGAAAAAATTATCAAGGATTACTGTGTACGGCACAAACTGCGCCCCATCTATAGAATAAAATGTTTTTTCTACACCGACACCTGAATCATCCGCGTGAAGCTGTACTTCCAGCCCATCACCATAAAACTGATTGCCCTTCGACTGCGAAGCGGGAGCTTTCATATAGTTAGCACGTGTTCGAGGAGGTGTATCATCACCGGAAACAATGAATTTCTGTTTGTTGCCAGGCATACTGACAACAATGGGTACTTTCCCTTCCTTCGGCAGCTTAATGGGGAAGGTGTCCTTACTGGTGGTGTTGTATGCTAGCAAAAATGAGGTTGCCGTATCTTCGGGACTGGCTGAAATTCTCAGGTAGAATGGCAAACTGTTGGGTCCGGAGATACTTCCCGATTCATCCTCGATAAACCTGAAAGTCTGTTCCAATGGTGCAGCAACTTCGGCAGCTTTACGTGGACGGTTATCAACCTGTAGCTGGATAAGATGAGCTTCTTCGGTGTTCTTAACATAGTCAACTGCCCAATATTTCAGATCAATTGCACCCTCTTCGGGAAAGGTAAGCGGTTCAATATATTCCTGAGCTTTGCCACCGTTTATGCTGTAAAAAGTAGTCTCTACTCCAACCTCAAGGTCAACCGGATTCAGCGTTATTGCAGTCTCGGAATTCAGAGCGGTTCGTTCCCCTTCACGGAAGGTAATTGCGCCAAAACTGTGATTGGTGTTAGGTGGTGTTTTATCCAGATATGCTTTTGCAGTCAGGATTTCAGATTTATTTCCTACAATATCTTCGCTCTGGTAACGGATGGTATACAGCCCACTCTCCTGAGGGAGCGCGAAAGGCAAGGCATAATCCATCCACTCCTCGCCATTGATGCTGTAGGTGATCCGTTTGACTCCTGATCTATTGTCGCCTGCACTGAGTTTCACTCGGACATCAAAGGCAACATAGGTGGTTACATCAATCAAATGATGTTCACCGATATATTCCAGTGAAAGTTCAGACGAGGTTTTATCCAGGTAAAAATTGAGTGTCTTGTGACCTTCTTCATTACCAACCTGATCAACTGCCCAGTAATGAAAAACATGCTCACCGTCACTAAGGTTTGAAACTGAAACCGGACCACGATAACTGTTTGCGCCAACATCGTCAAATTGCCAGAATATGGTTTTAACATCAGCGGGAGTATCACTACTACTCAAAGTGAGTGTCACCTCAGGCGAATAGACCTCAAGGTCGCGAACACCTGACACATTCAGGTCGGTTTCGGGAGGGGTAACATCAACCCAGAAAATTTCTTCTTTTACCGCTGAAACATTTCCAACCCGGTCAACTGCGTAATAGCTGATACGCATTTCACGCGTACGCATAAAATCGGTTAGAGGATCACGGTAGGGTCTGTAGGGTGCGCCATTAATGGAAAGGTAAATATCCTGCACACCTGATCCTTTATCAGCAGCACTGAACGAGACTGAAAGATTTGCACCGTAGACAGTGCCAGAACTATTGCGTTGACGGTTTGCATTCTCAAAGCTGGAATTGACCTGGGGTGGGGTTCCATCACCAAATACGATGATCGTGTTCATCCCAAAGGGGACACGGTTTTCACCCTCACGTAGCTTGATACCCTCCTTAGCGGCTTTGTCGCCGAGAAGGGTGGAGCTGCTTCCACCTTCGGGAGCAAGTCCCATTCGCAGGAACAGGGGCAGGTCCAAAGCAGCAAACACCCGCCCATCCTCCAACTCAACCATCTTCTTTTCATGCTCGAGTGGTGGATTGCTCTCAACTGCAAAGAGAGGGCAGGAAAATGCCAGACTCATCAGTACAGCCAGAAATACCAGGTACGACAATCTAGCTGGTATCCAGTCCTTCAGTAAAGTTTGATGCTTGCTTACAAGGTGTCCCATTAATCCCTGACAATAAATATAAGTTCTTTTTCGGTTGTATTTCCGACACGGTCGGTTGCTTTAACCGTCAACTTCTTTTCGCCGGCTTTGTTGAATACAATTGGACTGTTGAATTCAACTGCATTCCCTTTATTAAGCTGATAAGTGATTTTATCTGTACCACTGGAACCATCGGTTGCAGCGAGGAAAAGGCTCGTATTGATCGGGAAAAATTCCACCATTTTTCCATCAGAAGATTTGTCGCTGCCAGTTGGACTGACACTGAAATGGAAGGTCAATCCAGGTGGCGAGTTGTCCACATCCAGCATGAAGATATTTTCACTCTCACGGTTGTTTACCTGGTCAATGCTGTAGTAGCGTAATTCATAACGTCCCTCATTGGGAATGGCAAACGCATCGGTGTAGGTCAACGGCGGATCTTCACCAACTCGATAGGTGGTCACACGTACCCCTGAACCGCCATCACGTGGGTTCAATTGTACTCGAGTTGCTGACTGCAACCAGGTGATGCCACGCTGGCTGTAAGTGTTACCATTGAATGTGTGCGTTGTTTTGGGTGCTGTGCCATCAAGGCTGGTGTTGAAGCTGCCGGATGTCTGGTCGTTCCCAAGACGATCACGTCCACGGTAGACGATTACAAAATTTCCTTCATGGTTCCCCAGTACAAATGGCTCTCCATAAGCTGTCCAGCGTCCCTTGTTGATCGCAAACTCGATAGCATCCAACCCCGCCTTACGGTCGTAGGCTTCCAGTTGGATAAGCGTACGTGGCGAAATCCATTGTGCGGGACCGTTCTTATATGAATCGCCGAGTAGTGTGAGTGTGACTTCCGGTGAATTTTTATCCAGGAAGAATGAATATTCCTGCGGTTTTTCTTTGTTGCCAACAGCATCCACACTGTAGTAACGGAAGATATGTTCACCATCATCCAGTCCGCCCACTCCGACCGGGGTGCCCGTGAAACGAGAGAAATTATCGCCTGCACCGAAGGTATAATAGGTCGCAGCAACACTTGAGAGCGGGTCAGTGCTCAATAGACGGAAAGTTGCTTTGGCATTCAAAACATTGCCGATGTAGTTGTCGACGATCTGATGCTTGGTAGAAGGCGCAGTTTTATCCAGTACAAATTCCCAAGCTCTAGGTTCAGAAGCGTTGCCGACACGATCGACTGCGTAGGTCGCCAGCAGGTATCGTTTTTCATCGCTAAACGACATCTCGCCCGGATAAGGCTCATAACCCGCTCCATCAATGGAAACATATATTTCACGAGTTCCAGAATGATGATCCGTAGCCTCGATCACACTTTTAAGCCCGGCACTGTAAAATGTTGTGGAGTTGCTGTAGGATTTGGTGGCACCGGTGAAGGTCGCACCAACCTCGGGCGGTGTTCCATCCGCAGTAAACTTCAGGAAGAAGGTATCTTCAGTAACATAATTATGCCAGCGTATAAATTGAGGACCTGACATTTCCAGATGCAGTGCACTTCCTTCGACTTGATTCAGGTTCCCCTCAGTTCCTTCCAGCATATTCTTTAGAAGGAATGTTTGAGCACCTTCCTCAGGTGTTGTTGCTAGACGTACATAGAGCGGCAAGTCCAATGGCCAGTAAAGCGCACCCTTCTCTTCATCCGGCACAACGATTTTATTGTGCTGCAAGGGAGGTGGAGCCTTCCCGGCAGAAAGTGCCATGGAAAGTGGCATCAACAACAGCGTAAAAATTATCCCCAGGCGAATCATATTTTTAACCCTCATTCAAACAAAGTGCTTGAAAAACCGGCAGTGCAACGTGATCAATTCTAAGCCACAAAGTTAGCCAATCCTAAATCAATAGGGAAGGGGAATGCAAAAATTGCTCCCGAAATCCAATTGAAACTTAGATTTAACTCTCTTCGGACTCTTCCCCCTCCTTTTCCATCTCTCTCTCAGCCTGCTCTATCCTTTTTTCCAGCTTGTCGGCAGTACGTTTCTCTACATGATCGTCGGTTATTCCTGCAAGGTATCGAATCAGTTTTCTAATCCAATTCTGCGCAGGAGATAGTATGAGACCCGTTGCCAGTGTCATAAGTACCTCAAAGAAAGCAATACCCTTTGAATAAATACCGATGACAGGCTCAATTGATACATCGATATACTCAAATACAACCAGGACGAATATACTTGTCAAGTAGGTTGAGATGGCGATAGACTTCTTGAACCTATTGAAAAATACCGAAGCAGCAAGCAAAGAAAACAATAGTCCGATTTGTGCGGTATACCACCACCAGGTCTCCCACCAGGGAGGTGTGATACGGAAGGAGTAGGTTGCCTCTTCGCTGATTGTACCCTGACTGTTCCGTGCACGAACGTGAAAGGTAAACTTCCCCCAATAGAGGTTTGTATATTCACGTGTAGTACGTTCTGACCAGCTTGACCAGCCACGATCCGATCCATCCAGAAATACCTGAAATTCAGGGGGTTCATTACCCTCGGTAAAGTTAGCTGAATAGGTGAAACGAAAAGCGTTATAATCATACTCAAATATGAGATTCTGCTGTTCAGATTGTTCAAGCGTGGTCGCACCGTACACCTGGCGGTAAAATGCACCACCGAACAGCACAGAATCATCTATAGTGCTCTCCACTTTCCTGATGATGGCACGAAAAACCGATTCATCATCCTCATCAACTTGAGTGGAATCTGCATGTGCAGACGCAACCCCCCCGGGGATATCACCAGATGGAACAACGACAGAAATTCCAGCACCAGTGGAAAGCCAGATATTGCCATTCACATCCTGATGAAGGTCGTAAATATCATCGCTGCCAAGACCATCCATACGAGTCAGATGCAGAAGCAGTTTCCCCGATCTGGAGAATATTGCCAGACCATTTTTAATTGTACCAACCGCAAATTCACCCTTCTTGAGCGATACCGCTGAGACAATCTCATTCTCGAGGAAAAACGCTAAATCTGTACTATCGAGTTGCGAAAATCTGTTTTCAGAATTCGATGAAGGATCGAAAACCAGCGGTCCATTCGCTATGGAAAAGACAAGCCCCTTTTCCCTGCCGTAGGGAATCATCACATGCGAACGTACCTCTTCGGCACCTGCTACCTGTGCAAGCTGCCCATCCTGGTACTCCAGCATCCCCTGTCTGCCATCGACCACAAAATACCTGTCGCCAAGTTTAAGACCGGAAAAATAGAAATCTTCGGAGGGGATAAGGGTTGATTGTGCTTTACGATAGGTAAGCAGAAATTTATCGCCGAGGAAGAGGATACGATCAGCAAGAGCTGTGACGTCAATAATTCTGTCTCGCCAGTGACGTAAATTCTCCGGCAGACTGTCCAACAGGCTGATGTATTCCATCTCACCACGTTTATCGGGGGCGAGATAGCCGATCTCATTTTCACTGCCTGTATAGATTTGACCTTCGGGGTGTAATCCTAGGGAATAACAAGTGGCACCCTCACTGAAGACGATCTTACGCCATGAGCTTCCGTCAAATTCGAGCACACCATCACGTATCCCGAAATACAACAGGGAGCGGTGATCCTGCAGAGCGCACCAACTCTGACCCGCTTCACCTACCTCCTCAGTAGTAAAGGTCCGCACCTGAGGAGAAGTCCAGTTCTGTGCATATCCATCACAGAAAGTGAACAGGATAAGCAGGAAAAAGAGTATGTATCTGAATTTTATCCCTGGAAGTACTGTCAAAAACCACCCCTGATATCACGTCCGTTGCCGTAAGAGAACGTGAATATACGTTATTTTAGCTTGTGGGTAAATAATCTCAGTTTCATAGCAAAATCAAGTGATTGGCGAAGAATAAGCAGGAATTTCTCAATGTGGGGGACAACCAAGCCTGATTGGAAAGATCAGATCGATTAAATCAACAAGGTAGAAATTTCTGCAATCCTGGGTCTTGGTCTTATTCTTGCATAAATAACCTGGAGTGGAAATACGTAGAATACTACTTCTTTCGAACGTGCGAATCTTTGCTGGCAAATTTCCCAATAAAACCTTAACTTACTTGTTACAATCAAATCGCATTGCAATCCTTCGGGGGTTGAGTAAAATGAATCTTTCCAAGCAGCATATCCGAGCCTCGTTGTATAAGTTCCTTATTCCCTTCCTCCTGCTCACTTTTTCGCTCAATAATGAGTGTCTTGCAGAACGTCTCTGGGGGGAGCAGGGCAAAACAATCGCGAACTATTATGAATATAAAATAATGGCAGGTCCAGAACGTTTGAATGATACCACGAATGTAATTTTATATCACCACTACAAAAGAGGTGAAAACGGTGATTATACGCCACTAAGGGAACATTATATATATGATAATGGACAATCAGAAGAGGGTTTATCTCTGCCCAGCCTGGACTATATTCGGGATGTCTACCAGTATGAGATTCTTGAAGATGGTAGCAGGCTAGTGTATGTAAAATTCCGTTCGCTGGTCGAGTTATTCAAATTTCTCCCCGATGGAACTCGTGAGTATTACTGGTACAGCCACTTTGGAACCGCAGAGAACGCTACCGCAAACAGTTTCACACATATTGGAAACTGGCTTTTTGTTACCTACCAAAATGACGAGAATGAGTTGGGCTATTTCTGGCTCTCCAATGAAAATGATCGTAGCCAATTCAGCACTTTAACCGAGACGTACAATGGCACACCAATTCGCGTCATTGATCGAGGCGATGGGAATGCTGATATATTTTATAGAGACAGTCAGGGATTTCATCTTAAGAGGATAAGCATAGCTTCAATGTACCCAAATGAAATCGATTGGCAGACAACAGACATACAGATAGAATCGATTTTCCGCACATCTGAAGACACCTATGTCTCATGTAGAAATGCAAATCTACTGATTCTGGATGATGAGGGAAACATAATAACTGAGTCCGAAGAAATCGGCGAATCACTCAATATCTTCAGTCTACTTCACAATAGTATCTACTCAATTTCAGATATTCATGATCCTGAAACTTACATTGCCAGCAAACACCTGGTTGAGAATAATCAATTTGAGCAACAGTGGGAAACTCGTCTGGAAGTTGAACAGGAAGGAAACCCTGTCAGGGTGGAAAATGGATTCATTCACCAGGTAGAAGATGAGACACATCAGGAACAGATGATTCTTATTAATGAGGAAGGTACAGTTGAATGGGTTTTGGATGCTCCCAACCACAACTACAAAATAACGGATCATGGTATTTATCATGAAACTTCCGATGAACGTAAACTATTTGATTTCGATGCTGGAAGATTAAATACAACACAAGATTTTCATATTGGACATAATTTTAATGCACGGGTTGTAGAATCCTTCCCTCTCCAATCTTCAACAGATAACGACTTCTGGGCTGTCTGGACATATTATGAACCGCATTTTAGCATCGATGAGCATTCCTATGGCATAACCCTTCGATATGTAAATGAATATGGTAATCCCAATCCGGGTCCAATGGCAGTGAATTTGCGTCCTGATCATTTGAGGGTAACCACCACCGCTTCAGCCGAAGATGGTGGTATCTGGCTGCTGGGAAATGGTGTCCAACATTATTCTATCGAAGGTGAACCACTCTGGGATGAACCATACTACTTCCCAGTTGACTATGAAAAGGGAGCTGGAATCATTGAATTGGAGCAGGGCGGATATTTGCTGTTTGGTTTGCGTCAATATACACAAAATGCCCAAAAGGTACTGGAGGCACATTTTCTGGATGAAGATGGTCAAGAAATTCAAGCAAGCGAACATTTACAGACCAGTTATTCATTCGATAGTTTTTTCTTCTTCCAGATTGATAATACTGTTTATTGCAGTTATAAAATTCAAGGCTGGGGATGCGAAAATTTTGGTACAGTGCTGAAGACAATAGATGTATCAACAGGTGAGTCTGAAAACTTGATCTTTGACTATTCTGGAAACATTCAAAAACTGTGGAATAAAAATCAGCAAATTCATGTTCTGTTTTGTGATGTCGAGGAATTTGAAGATGAACTTGGAGAAGTGTGTAAATTGCACCATATTGTCTATGAGCAAAGAAATGAATTAATTTCTGACGTAATTCTGGAAGATGATTTTTATTTGTTTTACCAACCTCAAACTCCGTGGAACGATACTTATGCAGAACTGAATGTTATCAGCGAAGCCTCAGAGGAAACAATTCTTATTTATGGCAGAGATAACGAAGATAGGGACTGGTATCTGTACTCCTTTGATTACGAGGGTCAATTACTTGCTGGACCAGTTGAATTTGAAGAATCTGGTGATGTCGACACCAGGATTTTTTCAACTGAGCAGAATACATTCTGGATCGTCGATCGAAACTACGTAACTCACTTTGATTCTACTCTAACTTTGATCGACCAGACTTCACTTCAGTATGAGAACCAGGTCAACTCTGGACAACGTCAATATCTAACTGTTCCGCATGGTGAATTTGCTTACTTCTTCAAACCTCAACTGGAGAACCAACATGGTGTTCCATTTGTACAAAAACTCGAAGGTATTAATGAATTCGTTGTTTCAGAGCATTCCATCACGATGCCCCATGCGCTTACTCTGAACCCACCCTACCCCTCTCCCTTTAACAGTTCAACCTCGATCAACTATTCACTTCCCACCATTGGATGGCATCGGATTGCGGTGTTTGATCTTCTCGGTCGTGAGATTTCAGTATTGAAAGTGGGTGTAGGGAGTGCGGGGCTGCATAAATCCGTTTGGGATGGGCTGAATCAGGCAAATATGCCAGTCGCTTCCGGTACCTATTATATCCAGTTGGAAACAGGCGGGCAACAACTCACAAAACAAGTGATATACTTGAAATAGTAAACAACCGGGGCAGAAAGCATTTCTGCCCCAGTTGGCTAGTCAAATTTGTTTATTTCGTCATCAAATATTTATCGAACCAGGCGTGATCCCACTGCACCTTCGCCAGACGGTGTGTGTAGCGCGTCAAATTGTGACCAGCTCCCGGATAGATTAAGAGCTCGCAATCTACGCCGAGGTAGTGATGCAGGATACGGTGCATACCCAGGCTGTGGGTTACCGGTACACGTGGATCATTCTCCCCGACATGGATTAATACCGCAGTCTTGATACCTGGCTTGAAGGAATAGACTGGTGATGCAGACTGGTATTCTTCCGGTTGCTCCCAGGGCATGCCTTCCATATAATTAATCACATGACCGGGTGTGTCCTCTTCAAGTAGTTGCATCGTCATATCGAAGACACCGGCTCCACTACTGGCAGCTTTGAAACGGTTTGTCGCGATCAGGCAGTTAGTAAGATAGCCACCATTGCTCCAACCGGTTACACCCATGCGCTCCTCATCAACAATTCCCTGTTCAATCAGGGCATCAACACCAGTCAGAATATCTGTCACGTCACGATCATTCTCGTGCCCGATCAGGTCTGTGAGGAAATCGTCCCCGTAGCCAGTTGAACCACGGTAATTTGGTGACAGCATCGCATATCCCTTGGAAGCGTAACAGGCGCGACCATAAATCCAAAGCAGGAAGCAGTATTTCTCAGAAGCGGTGGGGCCGCCATGAAGGCTGACGAGTAGCGGGAGTTTCGATTTGCCATCATAATCGGGCGGGAGTTCCAGAATACCCTCAACTGTGTCGCCCTCTGCGCCAACCCATTTGAAGATTGAAATCTGCGGCAGTTTCCAGGTATCCACATGGGGATTGAGACGGGTCAGACGGTTTGATTTTCCCTTGCGATCATACAAAACAAGGTCGTGATAATAGGTCAGCTCAGATTGAATGACAACCATCTCACCGCGTGACCCCACAAAATCAAATCCCTCAACAACAACATCGCCTTTTGTCCAGGTTTTGAAGTTATTGGTAGTGACATCCACAGAATAGACACGTTCGCGTCCATGATCCTCGCCAAGGAAAGCCAGCTCATGTTTTCCGGGAACCCATTGAAGCCCTCCTGCTGCGGTGACATCTCCGGGACGTGGCAGGCTTTTGGTCGTAACCGCATCCAAACCATTTGCAATATCAGCGGAAATGAGAAGTGTTGGGTAGCCATCAAAACCAACATCGAATGCGAACATCCGGCTGTCATCCGACCAGGTCAAGCCACCAAGCCAACCATAGGGTGAGGGTGTATCCTCTTGCCAGAGTTTGTCAGGTACAACGCGAACTTTTTTCGTTGCGGTATCAAAAATACGAAGATCAGACCATCCCTCTACGTAAATCAACTCCGGAGCTTCTGTGGTGATATAAGCAATTTTTTTCTCGTCAGGGGAAACCGCAAACTCATGGATATACATCTCGGGATCGATCAATTTTTCATGACGCCAGAGAGTGAGATCGAGTTTCCAGAGTTCAGAAACATCATGGATGCCATGCCCGAATTTGAGGTCATTTTTATAACGAGACCGTAATTCCTTCCAGGCATCAATCATGAATTCCTTGTCGCGTGTGTAGTAGATTGTCTTTCCATCATCCATGAGTTGGAATGACGAGATACCATCAGGAATGCGTGTGATCGGTTGCAGCTCGGATCCATCCGAATTGATTTTCCAGATTTGTGAGCTTCCATCGTAGGGTGCTTCTTCAGCGCCAGCCTGCTTGAAATGACCTACAAAATAGATGCTTTTGCTGTCTGGCGACCATTGAGGGTTTACCTCATTACCTGGATCAAATGTCAAACGCTGCAGTTCCTGAGTTTTGTTATCCACTATCCAGAGGTCACGGGAACGTCTGTCATTTTCCTCATCCCAACGGTAATCGACAAAAGCAGTGAGCTTGCCATCGGGTGATGCTTCACAATCGCTGAGAAAAGTTTGGGTGAAATAGTCTTCCGGGACAATATCATGAGTCCGTAGCATCTCCTGGGCGTACGATATCGACGCGAGTGTCACTAGGAGTAGGGGAAGAATGAGTTTTTTTGCCATGAGTGGGTCTCCCTGTTCGTGTAATTGAGTTGAATTGGGAGAAGGTACAATGGATTGAGGAATGATTCAATTACAGTGAAAATATTTTCAATGACATAGCCATAGAGGACGCTCGGGAATTTTCCACCTCTGCGCTCTCATTCGGTTGTTCGTTTGCCCGATTGTAAAGATTAGACAAATTTTAGATTTCCTTGTACAATATGCTCCCCGTCACAAATCTTGTAATTTAACTCAAATATATTTTAAAACTTGTAGTGACGTTCTTTTATTTGAGAGCTTTAGTAATTAAATTGGTGACAATTGCTCCTAATATTTCCAAAAACCAGACAATCAGATTTCCTGCATCTATAGATGGTCAACCATTCTGAGAGGCATACATCATGAAAAGGTTTATTGCGGTTTTTTGGCTTCTAACACTGGCATCCCTGCCAAATCATTCACTGGCTTTAATTACTTACAACACATTTGAAACAGATCTGTACGAAATAGGTGATGGTCAATATGGGTTTTCAGACATCGCGGTGCAAGAGGATTTAGCCTACCTTATCGATCCATTTTTCTTCTACATAATGGACATCAGCGATCCATATAATCTGTCTGAAGTAGCTACTCTGGAAGTGGTCGCACAAACTTATTCCACCAAAATTTCTGGCGACTATGCTTACCTGGGGAACACATCGGGTTTGCAGGTTATAAACATTAGTGACCCGGAAAATCCTCTGATCGAATATACACTTGATGTTGGCTATAGCATGGGTATTGTTGCAATTCAGGGCAACACCCTATTTACTACTGGACAGGGTTTTCGAGTATTTGATATTTCAGATCCCACCAGCCCGGTAGAAACAACTGTCCATGAAGACTTAAGTCTTATAAGCCCGACAATAATTGGAAACTTGTTATATTCAATAACAGAGATAGAGGGAGAGAACGGCTTAATCATTTACGATATCAG
>JAIOHU010000275.1 GCA_019912845.1 bacterium | reverse complement strand
TATTAAACCCTGGATAAATCCAGGGCCAATTGGTTAATCCGAGTCAATCAATTCGTAGCAGCTTTTTCGCCGTTCAACTAAAAACTCCCAACTCCAAACTAATAACTGCCGTTCAGGGTAAATACACCAGCTTGGACGTGGATAGATGCTGCCCCTCTTTTGTCCAACGCACCAGATAAACACCGCTCGCCAGCGATTCTCGTGGTGTCCAGGTCTGCTCGAATAATCCGGCATGGTGGGTGGTGAGTGAATTTCTGGCAACTTCTTGTCCTGTTAACGAATAAACAGTCCACTCATACTCACCTGGATAAGCCAGATCGACGCGTAAGGTAACTGTTCCGTTGAAGGGATTTGGGAAAGCTGAACGCAGACGAAATCCTTTTGGTGATGCTGGTTGGGTTTCATCGCCAACTGAATTTTCCCGGCCAGCAACTGTGCCATCAGGATATAGCTTATACAGGTAAAGCCTGGTTTCACCTCTTTGACCCTGATAATTTCCGGCAAACACCATAGACCCATCAGTCGTGGTAATTCCACTTGGTAGTGCAGTAAGACGATAAAATGGATCGTCAGCAGATCGACGGTAATCTACCATTACCCCTTCATACCCCCAACGATTTACTGAGGTTGAATCAAAATGGTAAGCTATCAATTCATTGTGGACACCATCTACGAATGAAGTAAAACCACAGATTCCTGTAATTTCGGTACAGTCAAGTGAAGTAAACGCAAAGAAATTTCCTGTAGGCGACAATGGACGTAACGAATCAATTTCCATCACAGCATTTTCATAGTAGGGTTCACCATTTGAACGAAGTCGAAAAAGATAGTTACGTGTTGGGTTGTATCCCATGGAACAGACTGAAACCACACCCTCATCATATGTTATCAATGGAGGACTTGCTGTTCGTCCCCCGAAGGCAATGTCAACTCCTTCCAATCCCCAGGGAAGTGTAAATTCTGGATCAATCTTCTGAACCGATCCATTTAAAAGCGAGCATAGATAAACATCACCAGAGCTGATTGGTTCAGTCAAGAAATGGGGTACTCCTGCAGCTAAATGTTGACCAATCAAAATAGATTCTTCATTTTCAAGTTCACCATCTGCCAAAATGTGATAAAGGTAATACCTGCCACCAATGGCATGGACGAGGTAACATCCACCCTGACTATCAGAACCGATAAGGGGATTGGATACTCCGTTGTGTTCTTCGAACATGTGATCTTCTTCAAGTTTCCGTGTCCCATCAGCATTCAAACCGCTGACATACATGTGATGATCTGTTTGTGGTGATTCATAATATACCCAGAATCCACCCGATTCATCTGGCTTTACCAGGGGCCAGTTCGCGGAAGTGGGTACCCACTGAATATCTCGATCCTCCGAAACTACAGCACCTTCTGGCCCATAAAGATATTCACCCTCAAGGTTAAATGCCTGTGCGTAAATACCCCAGGGATATACTTCGCTGATATTCGCACCCACACATACAGCTATCCCACCATCAGGACGTTGGATTGCACCAAATAGATCGGTTGTTTCAGAACGTAAAACAGAATCAGGAATAACAGGAATACCCTGACCCGCAAATTGGGCGTAGCCAGCTGAATCAAATTGCTGTACCCATGTTTTGGGTCGAATGTCTCCCGCAGGGTCTTCATAGACAGCCCAGAATCCACCATCATGAATTGGAAACAGTTGAATTCTGTTACGTATTCCATACCTACTGATCTGCATTCCACCATCAGTCCATTGGGCGAAAGAAGGAATGGGAAATGCAAGAAATATGAGCGTGCTGAGGAGAAGGAGCACGTTCGGAATTGAAGCAGAGAGTTTCGCAATCAAAAGTGGGAGGTGACACACTTCGTCATCCCCGCGAAGGCGGGGAACCAGACAATAATAATGTTTAGGCAGTCTGCTATTGGTACACGAATTTTCAGCGTATGAAACAGACTCAAGTTTTTTGTGATCAGAGGTTTTCTGCATACAAATCCTTCCAGTCAGGATTCATTTATTTCAAAGTACGCACATACTTGCCATCGATTCAAATGCCGTAACAGACGTATTCAATTTACATGATATTCATGATTCAGGCATGATTAAAACATGATAACACCCTGAAATTGCATCTAGATTTGTTTTTCTAACATCTATAATATCAATACCTTCCTGGATGCCAGCTAACCCTACGTTGGCATGACGAGGTCGGAAACCGCGTTTCTGAGGTCTCGTCTCGTTCTGGGACAGTATGTTTCGCGGAAATAACAGGTCTCACCTTTGTGGGGATGAGGGAGGAGTGTACCTCGATAATTTCAGGCAGCTTGCAGTGCTCGAAGCTGAACACATTTCATCACAAGTAACCATAGATTTGATACACGGTTTTTTCATCTTTACCTTCAGGTAGACAAATGAGGAGATAGGATGAGCAAAGATATGATTACCCACGTACCACGTTTGGAATACAGTGATATCATCAACGATGACGGCTTTGTTCAATGGGATGGTGCATTTGCTTTCGGGGAAGCGTTACGTACCATTGGTTTTGTCGTGCTGAAAAATCCGCCATACCGTTCTGACCTTCTGTCCAAAAACTATGAACTTGCGAAAAAGGTGTTTGACCTGGGCGTTGATCATCTCACATCCAATTATGCCTATGAAGAAATCGGTTTTCAACGAGGTTATATGCCAACATTGGTGGAAAAGGGTTTTCTTTGTGGTGGTGACCCGGATGAAAAAGAGGTAATGTGTTTCGGGAGTTTTCACAATGTTCCGATACGTGAAGAACCTGAATATCTGCCAACTGTCGAGGCGTATTACAGCGCATGCCAGGATGTAGCTTACAACCTCATGCGAGCGTTGTTGATCTACCTTGATCCGGACGGTAAAGATGAGCAGGAAGCACTTTCCTGGTTTCGAGATGAACATGAAAAGCCGATTGATGACTCCCACATGCGTCACCTGAATTATCCTGGTGATGCTGAGCTGATGGCATGCCGTCACACGGACATTAACATGATTACCCTGCTCCCTGCTGCGACACGAGGCGGACTTCAGGTACAGACCAACGATGGAAGATGGATTCCGGTTGCGCCGGAAAAAGGCGATTTAATTGTAAATGCTGGCGATATGCTGAACTATATCAGTGGCGGGAAAATTCTGAGTACACTCCATCAGGTGATCAATCCCAATCCAAACCCGGAAAATCCCAGGTACTCCATACCCTTCTTTTATCACCCGGATCATAACAAAACCTTGAAGGTTCTGGATAGCTGCAAGGATGAACCAAAGGAAAACAGACGTTTCAAGTACGATTCAATTCTTGGTTACTACCTGCTCTACGAAGTTTTGCATGGGATCGAACAGATTCCGAAAGGGGTGACCGCAGAACAATATGTGGAAGACTATGAACGGTGGAAGTTGGAAGGTTTACCAAAACGGTAGTATTTTGAGGAATGGAGAGATTTTAAATCTGCTCTGATTCTTTTGCGAACTTATTAAAGGAATTTCCGTACGTGCCATTTGATCTGCAACCAACTCTCACCGGTAGATACCTCACCCTGCGTCCCTTACTGGTGGATGATTTTATCGACTTATACCGTGCTGCCTCTGATCCTCTGATCTGGGAGCAACACCCTGAACCGACACGCTATCAGGAGACTGTTTTCAGAAAATTTTTTCAGGGCGCACTCGATTCAGGGGGTGCATTCGTCATTATAAATAATGCGAGCCTGCAAATTATAGGCTCTTCCCGTTACTTCGGTTATAATCCGGAGAAATCCGAGATCGAAATCGGATGGTCTTTCTTAGCGAGAGAGTACTGGGGCGGAGAGTACAATGGTGAAATGAAAAAATTGATGCTTGAACACGCATTCAGGTTTGTAGAAAATG
>JAIOHU010000274.1 GCA_019912845.1 bacterium | reverse complement strand
GCTTTCGACCAAAGTGAGCTTAAAATATTCATGAATTTACCCCAGACAATTGATACTAAGATTTTTGTAATTTATGTTGTAGATGATAAAATTCTTTTCGAATATGATTTCAATGATATAAAATTATAATTAGCATCTTTCCTTCGCCGATATAATGTGATCATAACTTTAATTGGAAAAGATCTATTCAACAGAGAACTTTTTCGAGGGAAATACTTATGTTCACAAAGATATTAATGGTAGTTCATTATAGGTATTACCTCTAAGAATTCTGCCAGTTTTCTTTTTATTTACACCGCCCCATTGCTTGAAGAAGAATGGAATTTTGGCGTTATTGCACTGCACTTTTATGTCCCAAACCCACTCCTCCTTCATCGGACGTGCTCCTGGACCTGATTCTCCACCGACAATTACCCAGTCTATACCCTTGAGATTTAAGTTCGGTAAGGGTGAGATTAACGGTTCCAAAGAGAGGAATTTTACTGCGGCATTCGTTTCCCGCAAGAAATCAATTCTATCCACGACTTCCCAGTTTTCGACACTGACTCCCATCCATGCATTAGATGGCCAAGTGATTTGACTATCAAGCCGCCGAAGTCTTTCTGCGCGTTTGGTGAGAATCTGGAAGGTATGCCAATCAGCCTTTCGCATCACATCGAACATTTTATTGATAAAGCTGAGTGGTACATCCGGGTGAAACATATCACTCATGGAGTTAACAAAAATCACCTGCGGTTTTTTCCAGTGCAGAGGTTTTTCCAGCACATCATGATGGAGTTGAAGTGTAAATCCCTTCTGGTAGTTTTTCTGACCCATCGCTTTGAGACGATACGCCATCCGTTCGGCATAGCAGTTCCGGCAACCCTCACTCACTTTGTTGCAGCCAGTGATGGGATTCCAGGTGGATTCAGTCCATTCTATTGAGGAATTATTCGACATCTCTAAAGGATAGCTCCACATTAGGTGAAAAAGTATGTTTTGATCGTTTTCTTTCCGACAAATTATATATTTGAAAATATTTATCAAACCCGAGTTGTTCTTGTTCATCTTCCAAATCAGAGAGCACTGCTCTTTTGTGTTTATCAAGGTATATACTGCTTTCCTCAACGTATCTTCTTATTTCACTACAATTTATGTTTTGTAATCCTCGATATTTCGTTAGCAATATTTTCTTTAATGGTGTCAGATCTGGATTCGGTTCAAATATATCAATTTGGTTTTCATCAACAGAGTCTACAAACCTAAAGTCACCGACTTTGTCAACCCCCCACATTGCTTCTTTCATCTTAACAAACCCTCTTGGGTGATTTGTAGCAAAAAAGAGAGTTGCAATCTCCTTTTTATGATGGTCACAAATGGAAAACTTTGTTAGAAAGTTTGCTACTTCTGATAGCCTCTTTTGGTAATAGTTTTTAATTCTCTCTTTTCTTTTTATCTGCGAATTCTCGTCTGATCCTAAAATATCTTCATAGTTGTCGGTATCCAGAGTCTTCCTAACCTGTTCTTTCGTGAAGTCTTGCTTTGATTCTAAGAATCGATTTAGAGAATCTGAAGCAAAAAATAGAAATATTTCCGTTGAATCAAGAGAGAGAAATCTCTGTATTTGGTCAAACGGAACATCGAAAAAACCAAAAGGATCAATGAATGCAAAACATGGGATTTTTGTACCTTTATTAACTTCGAGATGATTTATTATTTTTGGAAAATAACTGGAGAAATTAATATTTGCTACCCTATATTCAATTTTCTCCGGTATACTACCTTCAGTTTGCAAGTGGGATTCTAACTGTTTAATCCGGTCATCATTATTATCTGAAAATCTCAAATGAATCTTTTCAAACTTTGAATCACTTTGTTTTGAGGTTATCCTTAGCACCTGTTCTCTCGCAATTCGAAGTGCCAATAACGGTGATCCGATTTGACCTCCTTTGTATTTTCCAGGTCCACAAAATCCATCATAATAGATCAAATTCTTATGACTATGGGTTAGTATGCCAAACCATGCTTTTAGGTAGCGCTCCAGAATTGCATGTTTTGCTCCTGTGTGCTGAGTGTATTCCCACTCTGTAGAAGTTGGTGTAGCCATTATAGCTCCTCTGTGAACATATGTACAATTTAGATAAAATGCAAGTTATTCAGTTAAGCTGTTCAGAATCTGATATTTTTTCTTCCAACCATTCGCCATACGTCTTTTTTGAATCTTTAACATACCACACTGCTCTACCATTCATATTGTGGGCAGCAACGATAGTCGCTGCTGCACTAGGGCTTGAGAACGGTACATTTTCTGTAAACTCGTAAAACTCAGAATCTGCTGAAAGTATCAGCTTTTGATCCTCTACAAGTTGGTCACGCAGAGCGATATACCCATCCCACGACTTTGTCCCTTGCACTCTAGCCTTTGAACCTTTCAATACAAGGAATTCGCCCTCAAATTCAACTGCGGTCGCTTCAGCCTTTCGTTGCTTCATGACAAATTGGACTTGTGGAGCAACCATAGTGGTAATTTGGCTAAAAACTTCCTGTTTCTGTTTTAGAAACTGGAAGCCCAATACCGGAAAGATTAATTCAAGCTGATCTATAAAATACTCCATATCTGCAATATCCGACTCGGGCAGCATGGGTGGGTCAGGTGCGGTTCCATTTGCGAGGTTTGCACGGTTAGCGGATTTTGTCAATTGCAATACTCTCGCTTCAAGGTACCTTACATGAGCTTTAGTCAGATTCAAATCTTTGCTGCTTACAAGAACCGTACGTTCCCAGAAATCCTTTTTCTCATCACGTAAGTGCTCTTTCAAGCGATAGAGTATTGAATCAGCTTCACCTACGTAGACTCTCTGTTTTGTAGTCTGCTCAGGGTCTGTACCTGTGAGACAATAAATCCCAGTTCGTTTTGCTTCCTCTCTTTTAGCCAGCTCCTCAAGGTTTGAACGCGGACAGACGATAACCTGCCCTGTCCAATTCATAATTTCCGCTATCCATACCCCTGATG
>JAIOHU010000273.1 GCA_019912845.1 bacterium | reverse complement strand
GTATCTATCATGCTGAGTTTGTAATCTGAGCACATTAATAGATCATTCTGTTGCTCAATCCCCGTGAATCTTTATTTGAATACTTCTAGAAATGCTGGGATGAGTATGGTAGAACAAGATCAGGTTGGACGGATTTGTCGTTATGAGAAAAAAGCAGTTGTAGTTTCACCTCTCATCCCAGTGCCACCTCTTCCAACAAATAATTCAATATATATATAATCAACTACATCCCCAGCCGTCGCGGTTTGCCCTCGATGCCGTACTCTTTGGCGATCAAACGTACTGGAGTATAGTCGGGATCAATCTGCATCGCCCATCGGATATAATCCTGTCCTTCGGGAATGAATTCATGCTTCAGCATCCAGTTGCCACGTGCGGTAAGCATAACCGGATACTGCGCAATGATCTGATTATAAAGAGGATGTTTGGTATCATCGAATTTGATTGGTGTCAAATCGAGCCCTGTGAAATGATAGGGGCGAGGGCTTTCATCCTTCACAACACGCATGAACAGTCCCTCTGGAATTAACTTGTAGGTATCCCCAGGAGGTCGGAAACGAGGAGAAATCATGACCCCTCGTGCCTTTCTTTCGCTCTCAATAAAACTTGCAAGTAAAGAATCGGTCAGGATTTGCACTTTTTTGAGATCTTTTTGGTCACTACGGAGTGATTGCATCAGAGCATCAAAATGTTGCTGAACCGGTTCGAATCGATCAGGGTATTGTTCGACAACCTGCTCAAGATAGTTTGGGTTCTTTAATCTCAGCGGGTTGATGACTGCCAGATCGGGTCGTTGGTTCATGGCATGGTAAAAGAAATCGTAAGGTGTATTGATGAGAGTTTCATCAATAGCAAGAACTGTCTCTTCAAGCGGGATAGTACGCAGGGCATTTCGTGTGTGGATGGGGTAGATGACCTCATCGCTACGGTCCAACTTCGCTCCAAATCCGATCATCAGAGCAGGAATTGTCAACGCCGTAACCAAACCGGCTCCATTTGGTAGAAGTCCAGTGAGATAGGCAATGCCTGTCACAGTTAGAATCCCAACCAAAAGCGAAGTTGCATAAATGGCATATTCCGAGAATTCTCCACCAATAACGGCACCTAGTACAATTCCAACAACTGTCAAACTGACTGGAACGCTATTCCTGATATTAAGCGAAAGTTTATAGAGTGCATAGATAACAAATGGCAAAGCTGCCGGGGTCAAGGTCCAGAGTAATGTCCAGCCTAAAAGTTTCCACAATGGCAGCATGGGTATTCCCGTGGTCGCTGCCACCAGTCCATGCACTGGATGGGGGACACCAGATAAAGGAAGCAGGAATAACAGCAGGGGTAAAGGTAAGCACATAAGTGCCTGGAGTTTAAGTTTGACCTCTATGCCAGGGTGCTTGATCCACAGATAAGCGATTAATCCAGGCACAAATAAAATAGCTGGCAGACAAAAGGCAATGGCGATCCCCATCATGAGATATGAAAGGAAGAGGAAGTTTCGTTTGTTCGTAGAAGTCTCAAGCGATCCAGCTTTCAAGAAAAGCCATGCGGCAAATGTCAGTGAGAAAAACGACCAGGGAACAGGATTTACAATCAACGCCGTTGCCCAGAGAGCACGGGAGGATAAAACGATCAAACTCAGGATTATCGCCAGAGCAGTTGCGCCCCAAACTTTTATGCGTCTCAAAATCTGACTTATGAGTAAAGCCATTGTGGAGGCAAACAGTCCATAACCCAGCAGTGTAAACCAGTTCAAACTCTGTGCGATTTTCATGGGTGAGGAG
>JAIOHU010000272.1 GCA_019912845.1 bacterium | reverse complement strand
TGCAGCAAGCTGCAGGCCACCCCGCCGAAGATATTCATGACCGAGACGGTCATGCTACGTAAACTGAGACGGTCATGCTACAAAATCGCCATTAACACAAGTCAAAACAGTATTTCGCATTATGTATAACTGGCGTCCCGCCCGTAGGTGATTATGAGTATGCCACCTGTGATTCATATATCCGCTTCCTGGATACCAGCTGATGCCACAACGGAGTGTTGTGCTCCCACTAATAGTGTGCCAGGAAGACACGAGGGGACAACACATTCTGAAATCGCTTTAATTACCTGCCGAACATTTCAACTTTTTACCGGGACCAACCCATCCGCTGCCAGTTCCTTGTGGCTGAAGAGTTCATACAGGATCGGGACAATAATAAGTGTGAGCAGGGTGGAGGTAATCAGACCACCGATAATCACCCAACCCATGGGACCCCAGAGTGTACCACCACGTATAGTAAGGGGGAGAAGACCGAAAATTGTGGTCAAAGTAGTGAGTACAATTGGTACAAAACGACTGGTTCCAGCTTCCATGATCGCATCACGCCGATTCATCCCAGATATACGGTTTTGATTTGTCATATCAACAAGCAGGATGGAGTTGTTGATAACAATCCCCACTAGCGAAGTCAACCCGATAAACGCTGTGAAACTGAATGTATTTCCAGTAATGAAAAGTGCAATGATTGACCCAATGAAGGCGAGTGGCAGTGCTGCATAAATGATCAATGGTTGACGGAAATTCCTGAACATGAAGACCAGTACTGCATAAATTCCAATGATTGCTATCGATGTTGCCTGGTACATGCTATTGAAACTTTCGCCTCTTGCTTCGGATTCTCCACCAAACTCAAAAGTGATTCCTTCTGGTAAATCCATCCCTTCGAGTGTAGTTCGAATATCAGTTTCAACCTGGGCGGTAGGTCGTCCACTTGTTCCAGCACCAATGGAAACCATCTGCTGTCCATCTCTTCTCTGTACAAGACTGTGACCACTCTCCAGTTTGATGTCTGCAACTTCTTTCAAGGCTACCTGATTTCCTGATGCAGATGGCAGGTAAATCCGCATGAAGTCTTCCATACTCGCCTGTTCCCCGGCTGGTAATCGTACCATGATTGGATAGTCTTCACCCCGTGCGTCACGGTAGTCGCCTGTTTGCCAACCAGCTATTGCGGTACGTACGACACGGTCGATTTCATGGAGTGGAATGCCCATCATGGCTGCCTTATCACGATTAATGTCCACTCGTACATTCGTCGCTTTAGTCGAGTAAGGGTTTTTAACATTGACTGCACCCGGAACATTGGCAATCGCCTCTTCAATTACATGAGAAGTCTCTTCAAGTTGACCACTATTATCTCCGAATACTCTCACCTCAATTGGATCCCCTGATTGAGGACCCTGTTCGAGTTCAATGACATTAAACTTCGCACCGGGATACTGCTTTAATCTTGACCGTAATTGATTCAGCTCACGGGATAGTTTTTCACCGGTGAAATCTTGCTTTGTTTGAACAAACAATTCACCAAAATTGGTTTTTTCGGCACCAGGGAACATGTTGTAATAAAAATTTGGTTGACCTCGTCCCAGATTTGAAGTCACCTGCTCAACATATTCCAGGTTCATGACCTCATCCTCTACCCAGCGTAAAGCACGGTCTGTCGCATCCAGGCTGCTTCCCTTTGGAAGCGTAACATCTACGATGAAGATCGGTTTCTCTGCTTTCGGGAAAAATGAAACACCAACGAGGGGAAAGAGTGCCATTGATCCGATGAATACAAGTGTTGCCATTCCAAGCACCAACCATCGATGGTTTAAGCCAAATTTTAATGCATTTTTATAGGGTCCTCCGACAAATCCATATAACTTCCGGGTTAGAACTGGTTGTTTTTCCATCGGTACGGGCTTCATAATTCGTGAAGCCGCCATCGGACTGAATGTCAATGCTACCAATAGCGATGCCCCCAGGATCAACATAACAGATATGGG
>JAIOHU010000271.1 GCA_019912845.1 bacterium | reverse complement strand
CTTAACATTAACATCCAGAAATCATATGAGCTCGACTGGTAGAGTATGCTTTTACCAACCGCCGCAAGAGTAATCGGGTACATCACAAATGCCATACTGTTCTTAAAGAGGTTTAACGCCAGGGGATGGACTGTCTCTCCGCTCTTCTTGAACAGGATAACCGCACCCGCCCAGATAAAAGCAGTGGTGAGGGCGAAGATTTCGCCGATATATGGGATTGACTCGAGCATCAGTAGTAAATGTAGAACTGGTTATCTGATAAACGGAGGCGGCATTTTTCTCTTATATGCCTCAGTTTCTGAATTGAACGAGGGAAGATACTCTAATTGCACTTGTACTCCTAGATTGATCAAGTTGGGTATCTCTTGAAAACAAAACACAAAAAAATACCGGACCCGAAAGCCCGGCATTGCACCATGGAGATTACTGCAGAATTTTACTACTCAAACCTATCGATTATCTTTTTTCCACTCATCATATTTTTCCATCTCCTGATTCATCTCCTCAAATACTTGGGATGAACGGAAGCGGGTGTACAACTGTTCCTGTTGTTTCAGTTTGTTGAGCAAGGCATCATTGCTTGCACCAATCGGAAGTTTCAGCAATACAAAGGCACGGTACATCCCATCTTCGAGTGTGATTTTACTTTTCTCGACTGAAACACCTGTCAAGGTTGTCGAAACCACCGCTTTTGTTGCTTGAGTGAATTGGTCGAGATACTGAGCATCGGCATCTGTACCGACCTCTTCCTGGAACCGTTTTGACATTCCCTGGAAACGAGTTTCCAGTGCTTTCGCCATTTCCATACGCGCCGCATCGCCTGCTTTATCTCTAGCGAGTTGCAGCTCACGTGAACGTGCGGAACCGGTTGTAAAGATGAAGTCTGGATCATCAGGTTGATTCAGATACCAATCGGGAATGTCTTCCAATGTCTGTTTATTCGCCGAACCCGACATGGTTGTTGTAGAACTACCACAACCCCAAACAAACAATGCCACGAACATCAGCAATAAGGTAATTTGTACGAAGTGTTTCACTTTACCCTCCCATCCTATTTTTGATAGAATTTCTTTCTATTCTTGTTTTGAAGAAGATTCATCAAATCAATCAGTATTAAAAAGTACATCAGAGGTTTAATAAAAGCAAACATGAGTAACTTTTCATCTAACCGATTCTATCTCTTCCTTTTCGTTTTCAGGATGTATATTGCAATCCAAGTGCCAGTTTTTTATTTCCTCTAGAATTATCCTCCAAAGATTTCTACAATACACCAGAAATACAATCCTTAATTCTTGAATTTATTGACTTTCAGGAGATACACTTTTAACCCTATGGGATATTTTGAAAGTATCGCTCCTAAAATTAGAAAGCTTGCTTAAGCAGGAATCGATGTGGTTCTGAGTGGTGAGTTGGATTCAGCGTGTAAAAACAAATACAGCTAGAACACCCCATCAAAGTAAGATTCCCCGGTTGGCCTATTATTTGTGCTATCATATCAACTAAATATTGATCCAACCGAGTGGCCGAGCTACCTTTCTGCCTTATAAAAATACAATCAACTTAATGAAGGATAATACTGTGAATGTGCTGAATACACTAAAAGATCGTGGTTTCATTGAACGAACTACTGACGATAACGCTTTAATAGAATTGCTGGAAACTCCTCAAACGGTCTATATCGGATTCGATCCAACCTCCCATAGCCTTCATATTGGTAGCCTGGTACAGATCATGACTCTTTCTCATTTTCAACAGCATGGTCATAAAGCAATAGCTCTTGTTGGAGGTGCGACCGGAATGATCGGTGACCCATCTGGCAAGACTGAAGAACGAAAATTCCTCACAGAAGATAACCTGCGCTCTAATGAAGAGGGGATAAAAAAGCAGTTGGCGCAATTTATCGACTTCACCGGAAAGTCTTCTGACCAACCTGCGATCATGGTGAACAACTTCGATTGGACAAAAGGCATCAGTTATATCGAATGGCTGCGGGATGTTGGCAAAGCCTTCAGTGTCAATGTGATGGTTAATAAGGAAAGTGTAAAACGCCGTTTTGAAGAACGAGATCAAGGCATAAGCTACACAGAATTCAGCTATATGCTGCTCCAGGCGCATGACTTCCTTCATTTATTTAAGGAATATGATTGTAACATCCAGGCGGGTGGAAGTGATCAATGGGGCAACATTACCTCTGGCATCGACCTGATTCGGCGAAAAACCGGAGCTCAGGCTTATGGGATAACCTCAATCCTGGTAACAAAAAGTTCAGGTGAAAAATTTGGAAAAAGTGAAGGTGGCAATATCTGGCTGGATTCCAGCTTGACGAGCGTATGGGATTTTTATCAGTACTTCATTCGTACAAATGATGAGGATGTATTAAGCTACTTGAAACTGTTTACATTCTTATCACTAGATGAAATTGCCAGGTTGGAGGAGGAGTTGCAAAATGACCCGGGGAAACGTTCTCCTCAAAAAAGGTTGGCGTGGGAAATAACTGCTATTGTACATGG
>JAIOHU010000270.1 GCA_019912845.1 bacterium | reverse complement strand
GTTCTCTGATTTTTCCCCAGACAGTAAGATCATTCAAAAAAGCTAAGGATAAAGCACCCAGATCGGCACGGCAGCATCCAAATCGTGGGAGTACAGGGGTGCCAAATGGGTAACCAGCGATGTACATCAACCAGAGATTATTTTCTCGTACCTTTGGACGATGGAGGTCTGGTCGGATGATGATCTTGATATCAAAATGTTTTCCATCTTTCGTATTAATGGCAGCACGATAGCTATTGTAATCTCTGCCATGGGAAATCTGAGAAATCCATATTCCATTCGTTTCAACATCTTCTATTGAAAAGTGTACCTCATCAGCGATCAACATAATTGATTCTTTAAGGAAAGAGGTGCCCACGATTGCATGTTTCAACCGTTCAATCTCGATATCCTTGATCGTCTCCTCAAATACAATTTTTGAATACCAGGAGGAAAGTGGAACATCTTTATCTTCTGCTATCAGACGGTTTTCAAAATTGTCAGCGAGCATTTTAAATGTCGCATCAGCCTCCCTGGAAAGGACAGGATCACCATCGAGTAAAATCCAGGCAGTCAGTTCTGCGCGGACTGTAGAGTAGTATTCAGGGTGATACTTGACAAAATTCTCAAGAAGATGAAGAATCTCAATAATCTGCTTTCTGATCTCCTCAGATTGTGGCCATTCCAGGTTTGTACGATAGTGCTGAAGCCGTTGACGTAAGGCCTCCAGTCTGCTCTGCTTGAGATTCTTATGTGCAATGGCATGCACCGATTCTTCGTTGATAAACGTTTTACCTGAAAGCAGAAATGCCGGAAGAAATTTTCCATAGTCAGGAGTGGGTTCATCAAGAAGCAGTGACATGTATGCCAGACAGCGTACATTTTCGACCGGGTGCATAGCCAGTGCTTCAATCCGCCGACGGATTACACGAGAAATCTGATCATCAGACGATTCAAGTAATCGGCTCAACGCCTCTGTAGCAGCGAGGGCATCTTCAGATTTAGAGTAGAGTGCATTAACAACCAGTCGATTGACGCTGATAATGCGCGGGTCACGGATGCCCCGTAATTGAAATTTGCAGACTTTAACAGCTTCCGTATCGCGATCGGGAAGGATAACCTGCTCATTTATACTTTTGAGAGGAAGATCCCAGCCCTCTTTGCAGGGTGAGAAGGCAATTAACTGTGGGTTGCCAATCCAAAGTCGTGGATGCCGAGCAAATAAACCCAGATCAATGACCTCAGACTCAAGCTGATATATTAAATCGCCGATTTGTACGTGATCTTTTAAGTCAGTCGGCACGATCCGAAGCATGCAATTATCACTGCGATTTGTGAGTTTTCCCTCACTTATAAAGATGTCTGTTTCGAGGATGCCTAAATCACGATAAAACCACTGCGGAATTCGAACCCTGTAACCAATTAACTCGATATCAGTGAAGCGACGCTTATAGAGTCCTTTTATCACCTCCGAAAAATTATTCGCAATAACTTTACGCTTATATGATCCCTTCGGTGTTAACTCATCTTTTTCAATATCGAAATCTCGATCCACCAGCGCGAAGTTAATCACACGTTCGAAAGGTGCTAAATCACGATTTGCTGCAGTGATAATCTGACGGAAATACTCATTAATACCATCGTTTTGCTCGGACTTTTCATGCAGGGTCTGGAATACAGGGTCGCTTTTATCAGGTACGATGAGAAGTACGTTGTATGCCTTGCCGTCACCAACAAGAAAGGTGCGCTGAATCCCTGGAACACCAGTGAATTTTTTCTCGACTCGAAGAGGTGCTACTGTTTGCCCCTTATTGTTTTTGTAAATGTCCTTTATTCGATCAACAATCTCCAGATGGCCTTCATCCAATTCTCTGAATAGATCACCTGTTTCCAGCCAATACTCCTCATCGGGATCACCCGGTTGAACCTTATGGTCATCCTCGGCTTTCTCAGGGAGATAGCGTGAGATGTAGGGGCCTGCAATTTTCAGTTCACCCAACTCGCTGAACTGAAGTTTAATTCCGGGCAGGGGGATTCCCACAGAATTATCTATATACTCTCCCGGTGGGGTCATTGTGATTCCACCGGTCGCCTCAGTCATTCCAAAACCACTGCAAAGATCAACATTCATCCTTTGAAAAAAACGAAAGACTTTGGGATCAAGATATCCAGCAGCAGAAATACCCCATCGTAAACGGGATCCAGTGAGATTTGACAGTACCTTCCCGATATCCTCCTGGCTGGCATCTTCGGAGGCTACCTCATAACACCTCGACTGAATCTGACTCCAACGA
>JAIOHU010000030.1 GCA_019912845.1 bacterium | reverse complement strand
CAGCACAGTTGCCGGGCAGAATGACGGATTCATCTACGGAAAAATTTCCACAAAATCCGGAAATAGCTATGTGGGAATTTTACGTTGGGATGATGAAGAAGCATTTTGGGACGATCTTTTCCATTCCTCAAAGGATGATTTACCTTTTGAAAAGTATGTGACAGATAAAAAATTCAAAGATGATAAAAATGTAGTCGTTATTGAAGATGACGAAACAGAAACCAAGGAACTCAAAAAAGAAGAGAGAAGGCTCGAGAAAGAAAAAAATATACTAGTTGACGAGATTGCCAAATTGGAATCAAAGATGGACAAGGTCAACAAATCAAAGCAGAATGATGAGCTCAAGGAATCACTTCTTGAAGTGAAAGCAAACCTTGGAGAGCTGCTTCTCGAACTGAACGAAATTCAAGAAGAACTGCGAGAACTACAGGAGGACAACAAAACATGGTTCTGGGAGAGCGGTTCAAACAGACGTACTAATGATCGAGTGATCTCTGTTTTGGGCGGGGCAATAAAAATTGATTGGCATGGACTAAGCTCTCGTCAATTTATCGCACGTTTTGGTGATATCCAGCGTATTGATGTAACCGGTAGAGATGCGGCTGATGTATATATGAAAAGTGGTACAGTATATTCTGTAAGCGGATATTCCAATGATGTTGGTACCACAATCAATGTTCGGGATGAGAGCCTGGGTGATGTAAGTGTAAAATGGGATAAAATTGAATCAATAGAATTCTTGCCTACCTCCAACAAGGTTCAGCCTGACGGCTACAGGGTTTATGGGAAAGTTGCAACAGATGTTGGTGAATTTAACGGATTCATACAGTGGGATAGCCAGGAGTGTTTATCAACCGATAAAATTGATGGGGATAGCGAAGATGGTCGTCTCGCAATTGACCTTGGAAAAATAAGGAAAATTGAACGACGCAACCGCAACAGCTCCTGGGTTGAGTTGAAAGATGGACGTAAGATGATGCTGGATGGTACAAATGATGTTGATGGCTCTATTCGTGGTATCCTGGTAGAGGATGAACGTTTTGGACGGGTGAAGGTTTCCTGGGATGCCTTTGATTATGCAGAGTTTACAGAAGTTAAGGGAAGTGGTAAAGGGTATAAGGATTTCCCGAATCCTCGTAACCTCGAAGGAACAGTAACTGATGTTGACGGAAACACCTTCAAAGGCAGGCTGATTTATGATATAGATGAAGCCGAAACATTTGAAATGTTGAATGGCGACCTTTACGATGTCGAATACAGCATACCATTCTCAAATGTTAAAAGCGTACGTCCACGTGGTGGAAGCAGCTCAATTGTGGTACTGAAGAGTGGTGAGGAATTACGACTGGAGAACAGCCAGGATGTAACGGGCAGTCATGATGGTATGCTCATCTTTGTCAAAGGTAATGATACACCGAGATACATCCGTTGGGATGATGTCGATGTCGTTGAATTCGATTGATTATTAGATAAGCTGTCTGATCCATTCTCGTCAATGCGAACTTTCATGAAGCAATCTCCTGACTTATAGAAGATTGCTTCTTCACTTGATTGTTCACGATGAGGGACAGACGAATCTAGAATAAGATCAAACGTCGTTCATGTAAATTTCACCCTTTCTGGATGTCGAATAATCTCTGTTATTCAAGGGTCTACATATTCCGCTGCCAACTTGGGTCCTGGCTTTCCAGAAATCCCCTCATTCCTTCCTGTCCCTCTTTGCTGACCCGTAAATCTGCAATCAATTCAGCAGTATAATCACGTACATCGCTGATCTCTGCAGCACTTACTCTGGAAATCAATCCTTTACACGCTTTTATCGCTTGCGGTCCACAAAGCGAGAAAGAAGTAGTGAATCCGCGTATGACCCCCTCGATATCCCCCTGAACTGCTGTATGATGGGTTAACCCAATCTGTTGGGCAGTTTGAGTGTCAAATTTCTCCCCACTCAGCATATATCTCCGAGCCGCACTTTCGCCAATCTTACGGATGACATAAGGACTGATTACTGCCGGAACCAAGCCCAGGCGAACCTCTGAGAATGCAAAGGAGCTACCACGCACAGCAACAGCAACATCACAAGCGGCTACCAAACCGACCCCACCACCCATTGCAGCCCCATGTACCTTGGCGATGGTGGGTTTAGGATAGGTATAGATTAAATGTAGTAATTCTGCCAGTTGCTGCGCATCTTCAAGGTTCTCCTCACGGCTGGCGTCCACCATCTCACGCATCCAGGTCAAATCTGCACCTGCACTGAAAGATAATCCCTCACCCTCCAGAACAATGGAACGGCAGTTGTGATCGTACAGCGTTTTGAAAGTATCGATCAGTTCATCAATCATCTGGCTGTTAAAAGCGTTTCGACGTTCGGGACGATTCATACGCACCCGTGCCACTGAATCCATGATATGAAGCTTAACCGTTTCGTATTCCATGAGACCACCCCGCTTCTGTTGATTTGAACGTCAATTGTTCTACTATCTGGCTATGGATTTATTAAACTATATATATCCAGCCAGTGCCATTTCCTCAGATTAATAAATCATCCCCCCAGGAGATTTCTACTCCTCCTCGTAACTGAATGTCGGCAGGAAAATGGTTAATCTCAGTGTGTAAATCATCCCATCATAAGTGAATCTTTGGTCAAAATCTGCTCCGACGGTATCCCAGAAATTATCCTGTCCAGGGTTAAAAGTTGTTCCTACAATCTGGTCACGATTCTGATTGTTCCATATTTGACTGCTGGGAAACTCCGCTTCACCAACAGCATATTCCACTTCAAGACCGAGGCTTAGGGTTTCTGAAACATCATATTCGACTCGTGCGAATGGACCAAACTGAAATCCATCTCCACCAAACCGATCAAATTGTCCGGGATAGCCGCGATCCACAGTAACATTCAGCAACCCTGCGCTGAAACCGGCAGGAATTCTAACGTGTTTGGTTCTAATCAAACCATACATTCTGATTTGAAGTTCTGTCGCACTGAAATAAAAACTCCTGGGGTTCTCCTGGATGTTCATGGTATTCTGGATAGATCCAGAACGTGCGATCAATTCCATGCCCATTTTTCTTCCCTGTAACCCGAAGCCGCCGCCAAAACGAATCAACTGATTACTAAAAACCTGATCAAAAGCTGGATCCTCAGGTTGTTGAGCTCCTGAAAATAAGGTAATGTACGGTTTCAACTCCGAACTCCATCTTTCTCCACCGTCCGAAATTGAAACTTTAGTCCCGGCAAACGACAAATTAGGGAGGAGTATAAGCAGGGCAAATAAGAGTATCGCACCATTGATAATTCGGGTACATCTGAAATTGGATGGTGCTTTTTTCCATCGTTTCATGGTAACCTCCTGATAGTATGCCGGCTCTTCTTTTAATCTACATTCTGAAAATACCCATTTCCATATCTGGAACAGGTTGGTTCAAACTTGTTTCAATACCAAGAGCTAACGCTGCACGAGTGTCCCGGATCGTGAGGATTCCATCATCCCAGATTCTCGCAGAAGCATAAAATGGATGTCCCTCTTTTTCGTATTTATCAAGGATCGGTTGTCTTAGCTCTTGAACCTCATCTTCATTGAGTTCAGGCTTTCCAGCAGCACGTAACTGATCTTGTTTTACCTGCGCCAGTACATTTGCAGCCTGCTCACCACCCATGACCGAAATACGCGCATTGGGCCACATCCATAGCATCCTTGGTTTATAGCCGCGTCCGCACATGGCGTAGTTTCCTGCACCGTAGCTTCCCCCAACCACAAGTGTAAACCTCGGCACATCCGCATTAGCGACGGCATGAACCATTTTAGCACCATCAGATGCGATTGCACCATGCTCATACTGTAATCCTACCATAAATCCAGTGATATTCTGCAGGAAGAGCAGAGGGATTTTTCGTTTCGCACAGAGTGTAACAAAATGAGCACCCTTTTTCGAGCTTTCACTGAAAAGGACACCGTTATTTGCGACTATCCCAACCGGATATCCCATTATTCTGGCAAAGCCAGTAACTAAGGATGTGCCATAACGAGATTTGAATTCATGAAATCTCGACTCATCAACCATTCGCGCAATAAGCTCATAAACAGCGTATGGTTGTCGTATATCTCTTGGCAGAACACCATATATCTCATCCGGATCGTATGAAGGTTCAGCCGCAGAATCACGTTGTAATTCAAATTTTGGCCGATTCCCCAGATTTTGAATTATATTGCGAAGGATTTTTATAGCGTGTTCATCGTTTTCTGCGAGGTGATCCGAAACACCTGAAATTCGCGTGTGAACATCTCCACCACCCAGTTCTTCTGCAGTACACTCAACACCAGTAGCAGCTTTTACCAGCGGAGGACCACCGATAAAAATTGTCCCCTGTTCCTTAACAATAACGGTTTCATCACTCATCGCGGGAACATAGGCTCCACCAGCAGTGCAGGAGCCCATCACGCAACTGATCTGGGGGATATTCATTCGGCTTAAACGAGCCTGATTGTAGAAAATGTGACCGAAATGCTCGGCATCGGCGAAAGTACCCGCCTGCTCAGGAAGAAAAATACCGCCTGAATCAACCAGGTAAACACAAGGCAGATTGTTCTCCATGGCGATTTTCTGCGCACGAATGTGCTTTTTGATGGTCATGGGAAAATAGGTGCCGCCCTTGACAGTAGCATCATTCGCAATTACAAGAACCTCCTGCCCATGAACAATACCAACACCTGTGATGACACCAGCGGAAGGAGCTGAATTGTTATACATATCGTAAGCAGCGAGAGTCGAAAATTCCAGGAAAGGTGTATCGGGGTCAATCAAAGCATCAATACGTTCCCTCGCGGTCATTTTGCCACGTTCTTTGTGCCGTTCTACATGTTTTGGAGGTCCACCCTGTTGAATTCTTTCCAGAACCTCAATGTAGTCCGCTTCCAGTTTTTTGTGATAAGCGTAGTTTGCTT
Organism: bacterium; assembly: GCA_019912845.1. GTDB lineage: Bacteria > Electryoneota > Electryoneia > Electryoneales > Electryoneaceae > JAIOHU01. Next base: position 8,200 of record JAIOHU010000030.1, on the reverse strand, counting down.
TAAAATCTGGATCAGAAGTCCGAATTTGCGATGCCAAATGGAACAAGATTCCCTCCCTCTACTTGAAATATCCGTTTACAGTACTCCATCCCTATTATCATAACCTCAAATTGCGCCTTTACGCAAGTTTGCCACCTACCTTTTGTTGTGGCACTATGCGCGACAGGTGGAAAGATACGAACAACCGAATGAGCATATATACATCAAAACATCTGCAAGTTGGAGAACAGCAAGGCGATAGATTTAAGCTGAATAAGCACTTAGTGATTGCAAATCCACGAGAATAAGATAGACAGCCATTAGAATTGTTGCCTTGAAAATTTTCTGTTCAAAGTGGATTCTCCTTGCCAGACTTGGCTTATTGTCGTAATATTCAGAACAATTCCAACACATAAAATTATGGGCTCCCATTCTAAATCTAGATAGGGAACAACGAAGATAGTTTAACGTTAAACGATTACAGGTAGAATGAATATGGGTACTCATTTCAAGGGGCCTGAAAACGAGGTCAGAAGTCTTGATGCTTATATAAAATTGGTTCGTTGCACGGAGTCACTTGCTGCAAGTCTCGAGAGAGGATTAAAAGCAGCAGGTTTGACTGTCAGTCAGTTTGGTGTGTTAGAAGCATTGTACCATCTTGGAAGCATGCACCAGAATGTATTATGCGAGAAACTGCTGAAGAGCGGTGGAAATTTGACCATGGTGGTCGACAATCTTGAAAAAAATGGACTTGTTCGAAGAGTTAGAGACAGCAGAGATAGAAGAAGAATCCTGGTAAAGCTCACCGATAAGGGTGATCAGAAAATCAGAGAAGTATTTCCGGCGCATAAATCGGCGATAGTAGAGAAGTTTAATGTACTAAGTGACGAGGAAAAACAGACACTGGGCGCACTATGTAAAAGGCTGGGAACAGCTTGACAAGTTTGGCTTCAGTGTAGAAATCAACAACAATTGAAAGAAGAGAAAGTAAAATGTTAAAACGTACAATTATTACACTGGTAGCCACAATACTTATTCTGCCTGCTTCTATATTTGCACAGGGATTTTCCGTGGATAAATCTCATTCAAATATCAGGTTTGAAGTAACTCACATGATGGTTTCAAAAGTGAGTGGATCATTTGACGAATTTGATATTGAAATCGACTATAATGCAGACAGCCCGGAAAAGACCGAGATTAAGACAACAATTCAAACTAATTCTGTTGATACAGACCATGAAAAACGTGATGGTCATTTGAGGAGCGACGACTTTTTTGGCTCTGAAGAATTTCCGGTGATGACCTTCACATCAAAGAATATTGATAAAATTGGTCCAAACAAATTTTCGGTTAAAGGTGAACTCACCATTCGGAATCTAAAGAAGGAAGTTTCACTGAATGTAGTCCAATCACCAATCGTTAAAGACCCATGGGGAAATGAGAGGATTGGATTTGAAGCCACCACTACCATCACCCGTATTGATTACGGTTTGAAGTGGAACAAGGTCACTGAAGCTGGTGGTTTACTTGTAGGTGAGGAAGTTGAGATCACCATCCATCTCGAAATGGTCAAACAGTAAGTGGAGATGGGATTAAGCTAATATCTTCCAAATTATTGATTAAAGAAAATCTTTTAAGGGAGTGAAATCGATGATGCTGATTTCCCTCCCTTTTCGTATATTACATTTAAAGAAACGTTAATATATTAAATTGGGGTAACCGAAATGCCTAAACCTGTAATAGTCAAAAAAGGTCCAGCAGAACTGATTCTAGAGCCAGGTGAGTATTGGTGGTGTGCTTGTGGAAAGTCGAAAACACAACCCTTTTGCGATGGTACGCATAAGGAAGAACGGTTGTTCAAGCCGAAAATGTTTGTCATCGAAGAAAAAACGAAGATTGAACTTTGTCAGTGTAAGCATTCGGCAGAGGCGCCATTCTGCGATGGGACACATGCTTCAGTAAGCCGGGGATAACTCAACTTATGAAGTTCGAGGTCCAATTGGGAGAGATCCTCACTCGAAATGATACTCTGGTTAATTCAATGCAATTTGTGGAGTATGTTTTGGAGGCTTGGAACCAACTGTTTCTTGGCTTGTGTTAATAAAAGAGTTGCCTGACGTTAATGATAACCGTATTAATAATAAAGCTGGTTCCAGGTTTGAATTAGTTATCGGAGATTTTCCTGACAGCAAGAATTAGACGTGTGAATAAGAAATAGTAACTAATATCTCTCAGGACAATTAATAAAAATGAGATTAACAATCTACCTCTATGTAAACCCGCAACATCATGTTGTTGATATATCAAGGAGGAAGTATGCTATTAGCTGACATTTTGAACCGAAAAGGTTCACGAGTCTACTCTGTAAAACCTGGAACATCGATTCGCGAAACTGTCGATGCGATGGTACAGAACAAAATTGGTGCGATTCTTGTCTATGATCCCAATCAAAATCCTATCATGAAGAACAATGACGAAGGGAACTTGATCGCTGGAAAGGATGAAACTGACGGGAATCCGGTTATGGTCGGAATTTTTACCGAGCGTGATAACTTACGAGCGACTGCTGACCGTGCGACACCTCTCGAGGGAACTATCGTAGATGATGTGATGACCAGAGCGGTAATAGGTGCATTGCCTTCATTTTCGCTCAGGCAGGCGATGTCCTTGATGACCGAACGTCGCATTCGACATCTCCCTGTCATTGAAAAGGGAAAACTCTTGGGTATTGTCTCCATAGGTGATATTGTTAAGGCTTTGATTGAGCTTCAAGAGGCGGAAATTGATCATCTAAAGAATTATATCCAAAGTTAGATTACTCTAAGACGTTGTAATTATTTAATATAACAGAGTTTACGCCTTGTGAATTCTGTTTTTCTCTCTCCGTTTGTGACGATTTACGCAATAAAAGTTATGCAGTACCATTTTCCCTTCCTGTCTCTCATACTGACCTCCTAACCATTTACTAATATTTCTCTTATTCAACCCCAATAAACGAACCCTTTCTTTCCGCTCATTCACTGGGGAATTAATAGTGCTTTATAGAGGAAAGAATGAAATCAAATTTTAAGAAGATTTTTGCCTATCTCTGCTTTATAGCAGTGATCGTTACTCCGTTAGAAGCTGCTGTTATCACGGGTAAAGTCATTGATTCAGCTACTTCAGAACCACTCATCGGCGTAAACCTGATACTGGTTGAAACACCTTACGGTGCTTCCACTGATCTGGATGGGTATTACCGTATCGGTCCGGTCAAACCAGGTGACTACCAACTGCAAGCCTCAATTCTGGGATATGACAAACAGAGCAAAACTGTACGTATTGATGAGAATGGTATGGTTGCTCTTGACTTTGAAATGAGTTCCTCAGAAGTAAAACTGAAAGATGTGACAATAAAAGCTCAGGCTCTGGCAGGATCGCAGGAACGTGCCATTGAAGAAAGGTTGCAGTCAGAGAAGATTGCTGATGCACTTTCGGCAGAAGAGATGGGTAGGATGCCGGATCCGGATGTGGCGGATGTTGTCCGACGTGCGACGGGTGTATCCACCATGAAAGGCGATGTTGTAATTCGTGGTTTGGGTGTTCGTTATTCCAAAGTATCATTAAACAATGCGATGGTTGCGGGTACAGAACCCAATCGTAGTTCAGTTTCTCTCGAACTATTTCCATCATCAATGATGAGTCAGGTTTCGGTTATCAAATCCTATACTCCTGATCAATACGGAGAATTTGGTGGTGGTGTTGTAAATATGGACACCTGGGAGTTTCCCGGGCAGCGCGAGCTGAAGGCGAGTATTGGTACCAGTATAAATTCGCAGTCAACTTTCAATGATTTTCAGACCTACAAAGGTGGTAATCTGGATGTTCTTGGGTTTGATGATGGAACTCGAAGTCTTCCTTCCTCAATTGAGAATCTAGATACCAAGCTGGTGGTTAAAGGTCGTTTCTCAGATATAGGTTTGACTTCACCTGAAGTGGAAAATTTGGGTGAAAGTTTTGATAATCAATGGTCTCCAAATACAGTAGTTGCAATGCCCAACCAGAGTTATTCATGGTCAGTTGCTGGTAATATGCATGGTTTTGGACGCAAGATCGATTACATGTTTTCAAACCTCTATCGCAATTCAGCCACTCGACTTGAAGAAAAACGATATGTCTATAAAGGAGGCGCAAATGACCAGGTTGCACTCCAGCATGAATACGACTTTGACACCTATAAGAATACAGTAACTCTTGGCGGGATGGGGGCAATGCGTACCCAGTTGTCGCCGTTTTCCAGACTCACCTTCAATGTGCTATATAATAATGAACTCGAAGACGAAACGAGATTATACACTGGTTACAATGGTGATCGTGGTGCATATATCGAAGATACCCGACTGCGTTTTGTGCAGCAGAGCACGGTTACCAGTCAGTTAAGCGGATCGCATGCCGCGCCACAATTGATGAAGTCAAACGTTGACTGGCGATTCACTTTCTCGCGCGGTGTTCGGTATGAACCTGATACCCGTGAAGTGCAGTATGAATCAAATGATCCTGCAACAAAACCGTTCCAATTGGCTGATGAAAGTCAATCTGGTTCAAGGATTTTTAACAATCTCTGGGATAATTCCTATAACTTTAACCTGGATTGGGGATTCAAGCCTGTTGAAGAAATGAGTAACCTGAAACTGAAGCTAGGTTATGCTGGCTTGATAAGAAACAGGGAAGCACAGAGCAGATTTTTCCAATTTGAACCGAACAGTTTCCACACTGTAGATATCACTCAATCGCCCGAAAAAATCTTCAGTGCTCAGAACATCGGGCCAAGCGGTTTTATGGTTCGCGAAGCGACACGCCCGACTGACAGTTACGATGCAAACCACTACATGCAAGCTGCGTATTCGATGGTTGAAACTGAGTTGCACCCACGCTTGCGTTTCATTGGTGGAGTTCGTCTTGAGAATTCGATTCAGGAAGTGAACTCGTTTGAACTGTTCACTGCTTCCGCTACTCCAGTGACTGCACGTAATGAAAATACCGATATCCTTCCTGCCGCGACACTGATCTGGAAAGTACAAGATAAGATGAATCTCCGTTTTGCCGGAAGCCAGACCGTGAGTCGCCCTGATTTTCGCGAACTTTCAGAGTTTGAGTTTACTGATATCATCGGCGGGCATGCCATTATCGGGAATCCCGAGCTGAAACGTGCGTTGATTCGCAATCTTGATCTTCGTTGGGAAGCAGCACATGGTTTAGGAAATCTTATCGCCGTAAGTGTTTTCTACAAACATTTTATTAATCCCGTCGAAGTCGTAATTCAACCAACTGCACAGCATCGTGTATCCTATGAAAATGCTGAGAGTGCCAACAATTACGGTATGGAACTTGAACTGAAACAACGTATCGGAGATTTTGCAGTATCTGCAAATTGGTCACTTCTCGAATCTGACATCGTCCTGAGTGATAGTACACAGGGAATCCAAACCTCTGATCACCGTCCTCTGCACGGTCAATCGCCCTATCTGTTTAATGCTGGAATTTCTTACGAAAGCCCTTCGATCCGCACAAGAGCAGATCTGTTTTTCAACATTTTTGGAAAACGTATCGCTGAAGTTGGATCAAAACCTTTGCCGGATATCTATGAAATCCCCCATGCTGACCTCGATTTCACGATGCTACAACCAATTGGCAACAGACTTAGCATTAAAGCAGGGGTAGAAAATATCCTGAATCCTGAACATCGATTTGAACAGGGTGGACAACCCACACATGTGTATAAAGTAGGTAGAGTATTCTCATTTGGGCTTACATACAAACGTTAAATGAAGTATTTGGCAGTTATAGAGAAACAATCATACGTATTTGAAAACAACTGATCTACGAATCAGGCTTAAATTAAAAAAAGAGAACGAGGAAGAAAATGTTTAGAAAAATGTTTGCAACTATCAGTGTTACGAAAGTAGTGATGCTGTTGGCAATTGGTAGTTTGATGATCTTTGGCATCGGTTGCAGTGAAGATGATGATCCTGTAAGCTCCAATGGTGGGAGTGGTGATGTTGAAATCCTTACAGGTACAATCGTTGAGAATACCACTCTGACAAATGACAAAGAGTATCTGCTTCGTGGTGGTGTGTTTGTTGGCACGAACGATGGTCAGGTTACTCTCACAATTGAAGCGGGAACAACCATTTATGGCGAATCTTCAACAACTGGCATGTTGGTAATCAAACGTGGTGCAAAAATCATGGCTGAAGGAACAGCAGATGCCCCAATCGTATTTACCAGTGACAAAGCAGTTGGACAGCGTAATCGTGGTGACTGGGGCGGATTGATTATCAATGGTCGCGCATCCTTAAACACTGGCGATGAAGCAACCGGTGAAGGTGGTACTGGCAATTACGGAGGTACCGATGATGAAGATAACAGTGGAGTTCTCAAGTATGTACGTGTTGAATTCGCTGGTCAGGAGCTCTCACCCGATAATGAATTGAACGGCATAGCTTTCCAGGGTGTTGGACGTGGGACAACTGTCGATTATATCCAGGTTCACATGAACAAGGATGATGGAGTTGAGTTCTTCGGTGGTACTGTCAATGCAAAGCATGTTGTTATTACAGGTGCAGCGGACGATCAGTTTGACTGGACAGACGGCTGGCGTGGCAAGGGTCAGTTCTGGGTATGCCAGCAGTATGGTGATGATGCGGATCAAGGCATTGAAGCCGATAACAACGCTGACGAAAATGATGCTTCTCCACGCAGTAATCCGACACTTTATAACCTCACTCTCATTGGTGATCGTCAGAATGCTGAAAGTGATATCGGTATGTTACTTCGTGAAGGAACTGCCGCTAAGATTTATAATGCTATAGTGATGAATTTTGGTGATTGTGGTATTGACCTCGACCATGAAGCAACTTTCACCAATGGTCATAACGGCACTGATTTTAATGGGAACCTGGTTGTAGCAAACTCCATTTTCTTCGACAACGCCGAAGCAGCACAATCTGGTGAAGACGACGAACCGAATTTCCTATTCACAACGGATGAATTTATAAACAATGCGAACTTCAGCAACCGTTTTTCAAATCCATCACTGGTCGATGCGTTGAACAAGGATAATCCCAATTTCGCTCCCGCAGGTGGAAGCCCTGCACTCACTGGTGCTGCAAATGTACCCCCCGGTGATTCCTTCTTTGATGCAGTAAATTATGTCGGAGCGTTTGCTCAAGGTGATAATTGGATGGATGGTTGGACATACTTTGCGCAGCAATAAAATGAAATAGTATCTATTATTTGTTGAGAAGTATAAGGCACTCCCCAGCGTTTTCTTCTCAGCATCGGGGCTTGGGTAACTCCAAGCCCCAAATATTTTAAATAGGAATCTCCAAAGTTACGCGCAGCTTTAGTTTTTTTATAATTCGGTTCCAACCCCGAAACACAGAATCAATCAGTACTCATTCCAGTCATTACTAAATTATCCGATTTTATTGAGTTCCATTGTCAGTCTGTGTTGGGAGTCAGAGTGGAGTATGCTAATCGAATCCTAACAATTCACACATAAGCTCACCGGCAAAGTAATCTAATAAAAGGGGAGTGTTGATAATGCGTAATAGAAAAATTGGTAAAATCCTTGTAATGCTTATGGTTGCTATGATGATGTTGGCATTATCCCAGGGGTGCAGTCGTACTGAGAAGGGTGAAAAAGGAAGTACATATCTTACAATCAAGGGCTCAGATACGATGGTTCATCTTGTTAGCAGCTGGGCAGAAGAATATATGAAAATACACCCGGGGATCGATATTTCTGTAACTGGTGGTGGTTCAGGTACTGGCGTAGCAGCATTGCTCAATGGCACAACTGATATTTGTGCAGCATCACGGACCATGAAATCAAAAGAAATTACCCTGGCAGAAGAGAAAGGGATGCACCCAACCAAGTATGTGTTGGCACGCGATGGTCTCGCCATAGTGGTAAATCCTGACAATCCTGTTTCATCACTGACGATGGATCAGGTAAAGAACATTTTCACCGGTGCAATCACGAACTGGAAAATGGTGGGTGGCAATGATGCTGAAATCTTAATCCTTTCGCGTGAATCAAATTCAGGTACATTTGTCTTCTTCCAGGAACATGTGCTCCAGAAAGAAGACTTTGCCAAATCCTCACGTCTCATGCCAGCTACTTCGGCAATTATTCAATCAGTCTCTGAAGATAAAACGACGATTGGTTATGTTGGGC
>JAIOHU010000269.1 GCA_019912845.1 bacterium | reverse complement strand
TTTTTTGACTCCACCCCCGTTCCCCCCCGTTCTGGTCAAGCCCTTTTCAAAACCTTTTCTTTGCCCGCAGAATTCGAAAACGAGGCAATCACGTAATATTCAAATCAACAATATGCTGTCATCATGTTGGGCACGATGTACCCGGTTACTTCAGGAGATAAAACAGAAAAAAGGTGGAAAATTCGTGCTCGAATTTTGGGGGGTTATGCGAATATATGGTAGGAGAAAGAGTGGAGACTCGAATTCAAACAATGCTGATTATCTGACGAATACGACAAATCTCTCACTTTTAGCATATAACACTAATAGTGGTACTTCATACGTCGATGAAGGATGAACTCCACAGCCGTGATAGAGATTTGACCCCTTCGGTGTATATAAGAGTAAGCGGGAGCGTAGAAGTTGACTCCCCTGGAGTTGGTGATTTCGAAAAGTTTTCCGGTATGTATCAAGTAGAGGGTGTGCATGTAGTCGAGCAGCACACAACACGAAGAAAAACAGTCAAAATAATGAGGATAGCAAAGATGGTTCGCTTCAAAGAAGTGAAGAAAATGATTATTACAGAACAACCAGGAAAGGTTCAGTATCTGGCGAAAAAAAATGCGGGAAATCGGGTGATGTTTGTTTGGAACCTACAGATCAACGGCAGAGAATTCCATTTTCTCGTTCCTGTAAGAAGGGATTTCAAGTTGATTCCCCTGGAGTTCGTCAGATTGGCGGGTTATCACGTAAGTATATAGTACGCCCAAATAGATAATCTGAAAGCATGAATACAGAAACTATACAGACTTGATCTTTAAAAAATTGAAAGAATACCAAACAGGAACCATTTCAAGGAGGAGTCGAAAATGACTTTTAGAGAGCAATCTCCATCGGTAAAGCATTTGTTGAACAGGATGCTAAAACTTGGATGGGGAGAAATTGAGAATTTGCTGGTCAAAGATGGTGAGCCTGTTATCGGGTCACAAACCCATATTTACAAGAGTATTGCGCTCGACAAGCAGGGTACAGCAACTCCCTATCGACCCAGTGATGAGCTTAAACCACATGTCATCCAGTTGTTGAACGAATTCCGCAAGATTCGAAATGGAACGATTCCAACCATTCGAATCCAGGACGGTCTTCCCATCTTCCTAAGGGTAGAAGAAGTATAACAAAACACTCTAACGATTGATTTCACATCGACTTACCACATCTCGGAGGTCGTTGTGGGTATCGCCAAACCGGCGAACTCACAGCACCTCCATTTTTTTGTGCTCGTACGAACGGTTTGAACGACACCCACCCGGCCTCCTTCAACAAGAGGAGTTTCCGATGCAGTCGAAAAACTCGTACGACGGAATCCCTGAATACGCTATTGAACTGATTCGTTTCAGGGCAGCAGAAATGGTTAGAAACGGGGAATTTAACGAAGAAGAACTGGAAGAACTTGAGCAGGAGCTGGTTTTGTATCTACTGGAACACCTGAAAGATTTCGATGAAAAACGGTCTGGGTTGAATACGTACATCGCAAGGATCTTGTGGAACTACTCCACAACCCTCATCCGTCGTCGAAGAACACAAAAAAAGTATTTCCCATCCCAATTCGAATGGGACCTCAGAATCCCTAGCAACAAATACGTGACCTATGGCGATCTCTATAGCGATGAAATGTTACGGTTGAGATCTGAATGTGATCAATTATCCGAATGGGAGAGGTTGGAAAAACAGATAGACCTTGAGGCTGCCATGGAGGGGTTAACGAAAAAGCAGAAGGTGATATGTGGAGCTCTCCAAGAGGGGACAGTTTTTGAGGCAGCAATGGCGCTAGGTGTTGACAGGACTACGATTAAGCGAAACGTGGTATTGATTCGTGAACACTTTGAGAGTCAAGGTATGAAAAAAGGCGAGTAAAAAATGCCCGAATTTTTGGGGGTCGTGCGAATATATAAGATGCCGGGAGCATGGTCAGAAACAATCAACAAAGAGGAGAAAAGATGATACGCTATCAATTCAGATTCAAAAAATCCCTTCCCTTCGATGAGATCGATGGGAACCTGGAAGTTGCAATGTTCGCTGCACAATGCATCCACGGACGCACTCAACTCCTTCTGGATGCAAAGTTTGATGCAAATCCAATGAATAATACATGCTGGATTGATGCTGACACGGATGTTGGTAAAACCATCCTGCAGATCTTCACCGGCACAATGGCATTACTCTTCGGCGAGAGGAGTTTCAAGGTCAGGAAGATCGTCAGTGACCCGATTCGAACAGACAAATCGAAAACCAATCAAGGAGTCGCAGCGTGAGTATTTCACTGGAAAACCTTAAGAAATCTTCTTCCCTGCCCCCGCGTGATCTGTTGTACGGAACGCAGGGTATAGGGAAGTCGACACTGGGTTCACTGGTGCCCAACCCCGTATTCCTGGCAACGGAAGATGGCTTGTTAGGACTACAAGGTGTCGATCACTGGGAGATCAGAAGCTACCAGGATATTGTCGATGCCATTACAGCATTGCACGAAGAACATGCCTTCCAAACAGTTGTGCTGGACACCGTGACAGCCTTCGAACCGATGCTGCATCGCCACCTGTTGGAACTGTGGCATACCGATTCCATCGACAAGGTGGGCGCTAACGGGGGTGGATTTTACAAATGGCGAAACGAGGCTCTGCCGCTCTGGCAGGAGATTCTGGATGGACTTGACAGTCTGCGTCTCAACCGTGGAATGCGCATCACGCTGATTGGCCATTCCATCGACAAGGAGATCAAGCCACCAGAAGCTGATCCCTACCGCAAATACACCATCGATTTGTTGAACGACAAAGCTGCATCCATGATTTACCGTTGGGCGGATGTGGTGGGGTTTTGCAATTACCGGATTAATGTCACTGGTGCGACGCGGGACAAACGAGGTCAGGTCACCAAGGCAGGCCGTGCCATCGGTAGCGGTGAGCGGGTGATGTATCTGTCGGAACGTCCAGCGTTTTACGCCAAGAACAGATTCGACCTTCCCGATGAGGTCGCGCTCAATTGTCATGAATATTTGAATGCATTTAACCATACAGAAGAGGAATAAGCCAATGGCTGAACTAGGACACAACGGGTTCGACGCGACACATGTCGAACCATCAACCGATTTTGAGATCATCCCTGCAGGGCGCTACACAGCTGCAATCACAGATAGCGATCTACGTCCCAACAGCAAAGGGACGGGAGAGTATATGTGGTTGGAGTTTACTGTCATGGATGGACCCTTTGCAGGAAGAAAACTCTGGGCACAGTTAAACATCGATAATCCCTCCGCACAAGCGGTGGAGATCGCAGAACGTGAACTGAGTGCCATCTGCCGTGCAGTCGTAAGCTGAAGATTAATGACACCATCGAATTGCACAACATCGCCATGGAAATCAGTGTCAAGGTGAAGAACAGCAAGGAGTATGGACAGCAAAACGCGATCCGTGGGTACAAGGCGTTGGGTGAAAATACCCAGACTGCTGCAGCCACTCCGACAAACGGTCGGCAGCGTACTCTGCCTCGATCAGGATCGTCATCACCAGCAGGCAATCAGGCAAAATCAGCCGTTCCTCCCTGGAAAAGGAAATAATGGCGGTTTTACCTGAACGCAATTCCCCCACCGTAGAAGCCATCTACAATAAGCACGAGAGCGGGCGGTATCCCTACCGTCCGCATCTCGGTGCTTCCTTGATCGGCAGGGAATGTGAACGAGAGCTGTGGTACACCTTCCGCTGGTGCAGTATGAATTTTCACAGCGGCAGGATATTGCGTCTGTTCGATACCGGTCAGCGGGAGGAAGAACGGTTTGTGGAGGAGTTGCGAACCATTGGTATTGAAGTGCATGACCAGGATGAAGAGACCGGCAAACAATATGGGTTTAGTGATTTTGGGGGGCATTTCGGTGGGTCAATTGATGGGGTTGCCCTGGGCATTCTGGAAGCACCGAAGACCTGGCATCTGCTTGAGTTCAAAACATACAACGATAAACGGTTCGCACTTTTGAAACAGCATGGTGTGAAGCAGACTTCGCCTGAACACTATGCCCAGATGGTTGTCTACATGGATTACCTGGGATTGAAGCGTGCTTTCTATCTGGCTGTCAACAAGAACACCGATGAACTCTATGGTGAACTGCTTAAACCTGATCCTGAATTTGCAAACCTGCTGAAGCAAAAAGCCGAACGCATCCTATCAGCAGACCGTCCGCTAACCAAAATAAGCGATGATCCTGAGTTCTGGAAATGTCGTTTCTGCAGTCACCGATTAGTCTGCCATGAGGATCAACCTGCTGAGGTTAATTGTCGTACTTGCCTTCACAGTGAACCGGTCGAAGGTGGATGGCACTGTATGAAACACAACCAACTCCTCACCACCGAGGAGCAGCTTCGCGGATGTAATGATCACCTTTACATCCCGGATTTGTTGCCTGGTGAGGTGGTCGATGCAGGTGATGACCATGTGAACTATCAATTTAATGATGGCACTACCGTCCGCAATGGACGCGGCGGTATGAACAGCAAACAGATTCTAATTCGCTATGGAACTACGAACATATCAGCGTGAAGCCGTGGATGCCATCTACGATTATTTCGAATCGAAACATGGCAATCCACTGGTTGTAAGTCCAACAGGCTGCCACGCCAAGGGCACCGGCGTACTCATGTATGACGGGAAGATCAAAGCGGTTGAAGATGTTCAACCTGGCGATCGGCTTCTTGGTCCAGACAGCACTCCTCGCAAAGTGCTCAGGCTTTATAGAGGCCGTGAAATGATGTACAGGATCGTTCCTAAGAAAGGTAAACCCTTCGTGGTGAATCAGTCTCATGTACTGAGTTTGAGGGGGACAAATGAAGGCAAGCCACATCGCACAGCTTCGACCAACGATCAAATTACCAATATTGCACTCCGGAACTATTTGACAAAATAGCAAACATTACAAGCACGTCAGAAAGCTGTACCGGGTACCGGCAGTGGCGGGCAGCATCTCTATTTCACCTATCCTGACACTGTCACCATTAAATCTGGTGTATCCTCACTTGGTCCGGGACTGGATGTCCGTGCGGATGGTGGGTATGTCTTAGTACCGCCCAGTCTCCATAAATCAGGACGACACTATGAATGGGAAGCTTCCAGTGATCCTTTTGAAGGAGCCGGTCTTGCCGAAGCCCCGGGTTGGCTTCTTGAACTTTGTCAGCAACAACACGAGGTACCAATTGCTCAACCAGCAGAGTTACTTCCACCTGACAAGGTACGGGAAATACGCTCTGTGCTGGTATATGTCTCCGCAGAATCGTACGAGACCTGGACAAAAGTGGGTATGGCATTGCAATGGACAAATGCTGGTGATCAGGCGTATGGACTCTGGTCAGAATGGTCGATGCATTCAGATAAATATGATCCACGATCACAACGGCGTGCCTGGGTTAGTATGAAACTCGATGGCGGTGTTACCCTTTCCACACTCTTCTGGATGGCGAAGAACAATGGCTGGGTGGAGCTGCCACCGGTTGTCAGCAGCAATGGCACCATCAAACAGACACTTATCCCTGAAACCGACCCGACAGGATTACATGAACCGCCTGGTATTCTTGGTGATATCACACGCCATATACTGGAAACAGCCATCAGGCCGCAAACGGAGTTGGCAGTCAATGCTGCACTCTTGTTGGCAGCGACAGTATTGGGTAGAAAGTATGTCCATGAATCGGATCTGAGGACAAATCTCTACATCATCTCCATTGGGGTTACGGCTGTTGGCAAGGATCATCCCCGAAAGGTAATCAAGAATATCCTGAAAGCAGCTGACCTGGATTACCTCCATGGTGGAGAAACGATTGCTTCCGGGCAGGGGTTGCTGTCGCGCGTCAAACGCACCCCCAATGTTCTTTTCCAACTGGATGAGTTCGGGATGTTGTTGCAGGCTGTTCAGGAAAAGAACTCAGGACGATACAACAAAGAAATTATCATCAATATGATCCGTCTGTTCAGTTCTGCCGACACCATATTCTTCGGGACGGAATATGCCGACCAGGCAAATCGCCCGACTGTCAGTATCGAATATCCCTGTGTCAGTATCAACGGAACTTCCACACCTGATACGTTCTACAAATCCCTTGGGTCAAAGAATGTGGTTGATGGGTTCCTCAATCGTTTCCTGGTGGTGGATGTATCTGATCAGCCTCGTCCGCCATTGATGCGTGAAAAGGAACAACAGGAGATACCGCAGCAGATATTGGACTGGATACAGCAGGCGACAAACCCACAGAACGAAAGGAGAAACCTGGCGAGGTTCGTTCCTTCCCCTGTGCCTGATACGATTGCAGTCCATGAATCGCCTGAAGCGAAACAATTGTTGCAGGAGTTTACGGCGCATGTTGAAGACCTGGCTTCCATCAATGCAAACACTGGTATTGACGCACTGTGGAGTAGAGCGTTGGAGCACACGGTCAAACTCGCCATGATCTGTGCCTGTGCGGACAACATCCATGATCCTGTGATCGAATACGAGCATGCACTTTGGGCATCAAAGTTTGTCGGGTATTACACCGAACTACTTGCCCACCAGGTGAAACAGCGTATTGCTGACACCGACTTCGAACGGATTGTGAATGATTTTTATCTGGCGATATCGAAAGCTGGTGAGCGGGGATTGACTGAGTATGAGATGAATCGGAGGTAACCCTTTCGTTCTTATCCACCACGTGAACGAAGACCAGCACTCGAAGTTTTACTAAACGGAAAACAAGTTGCATTGTTGGAGATAAAAACCAAAGGCAGAAGTAGAATTGCATACGTGGCCATCGATGATACGGGAGAAGAATCATGATTTCAACGACTTTTCACACTTTTCACACTTTTCACACTTTTCACATACTCAAATGTGAAAAGGTTTTCAACAGTGATAAGGGTTTGAGGTACTTTTAGCCTTTTCACAACGTTTAAGGAAAAACCACAATGGGATTTTCTACGTGCGTGTGAAATGTTAAAAGTAACTATAAGTAATTATAAATATAATATTATCATATAGATAGAGATAGAATCTTTTCACATAAACCTTTGTGAAAAGCTGCTAAAGGGTTGTGAAAAGATAATCGGTGGAGTTCCTGGAGTAGTTTTTAGAAGTTTTCAAAGGACTGAGGTTAGATAGTAATGAAAAAATGGACATCACAAACAATTGCCAAAGGTCGAATCTCCACCCAAAACGGCATGAACAAACTGGAAGCACGGTATGCCCAACACCTTCGACTTCTTCAGCATAACGCTGAAATCCACAGTTTTTGCTTCGAGCGGCATAACCTGAAACTGGCAGACCGGACGTACTACAGACCGGATTTCGCAGTGATGCTACCTGATGGAAAGATAGAATTTCATGAGGTAAAAGGTTTTATGCGGGATGATGCCAATGTCAAAATCAAAGTGGCAGCACAACAATTCCCGCACAATGTGTTTCGTTTGGTGCAGTGGGACAAGAAAATGGGTTGGAAGAAAACAGCATATCCACCCCATGACAAATAGAACGTGGTTAAAACAAGAGAAAGAGAGTCGAAATGAGCAGGGATAAACTGAACGAAAAAACGCTGAAAGCAAGTGAGAACCGCGAAAACGAGCCTTCCCGCACCCCAGAAAAAGGGGAATCAGATCAGGTGTGGGTTGAACCTGGAATAAAGAATCCTATCCCTGATGAACGGCGGTGTACAGCCCGTTCGAAGCGACACGGTGACCGTTGTGGCGCATATGCCCTGGCGAATGGCAAATGCTACCACCATGGCGGGAAAAACGGCCCACACCCAAACAAGTCGCACCCTAACAACAAACACAGCAAAACCCATGGTGCGTTTATCGCTGCACTGCAATCGGAAGAAGAAAAAGTATTGTTTCAGGATTTTATCGACGAGATTTACAAATCATTTCCGGATTTGAACAGAGCAAATGACCTGGCTTACGTGCAGATTGCATCCATGAGTTATATCCAGCTTATTCGTGGGATTCGTGGTGGTGCAGCAGGATCAACTATTGATGAATTGTCCAGAGTGATGAACCGTCATCAGACAGCATTGAAGGTCAATCGTGAGCAACGTGATGCAGGTTTACTCGGTGCCAATGGACAGAAATCACCTTCTGAACTGGCGATTCTGCTCATTCAGAAAGTAGAACAGCGGGAGATTCATCATTTGTCAGGTGATCAGGAGGTGAAAGAATTGCCAGAATCCACCTCAGGACACATCACCAGTCGCATTGCCAGGGCGATGAGAACAGGTGAATTTCCCATGATAGAAGGCGATTCTGAAGAAAAAACATCGCATACAACAAATCTACCGATTCGAAATAACAAAGGTTTAGACGATAAAAAGGGTCACTGACCCTCGTATACTGTACGGTATGCGATGAAAGGTTGCGTGAAGATGAAGAGAAGAATTCCAAAGCTCGGAAGGAAAATCCAAGGGTAGCCTGATAAGGGGTGTTCGTCCCGGGATCAGGGTGCAAAATCGGAATCAAACTTTATTGTGCTGTAGGGATAGAAACTACACAGATCCTGATCGAAGAAGGTCAGCAAATTCCTGCTTTGAAAGTTTACCATCGGCAATTGCAATCATGGCACTATGGAATTCATGATTTTCTTCCCAAACCTGGATATTGTTGATATCGAGAAACACAAGAGCAGTTATTAGTCCTGTTCTTTTATTGCCATCAATGAAAGGTTGGTTTTGAGAAATGTGAAAAGCGTAAGCAGCAGCCATACTAAAAAAATCCTGATGAAGAAATTTCCCATCAAACATAGCTTGTGGCATCCCGATGGCGGATTCCAGCAATTTCTGGTCTCGAATGTCGGGTCTTCCACCATAGCGCTTCATCTGACTATGGTGAATCGCCAAAACATCCTCAACGGTCAGGAATTCAGGGTCAGGACTCATTCAGCAAGTTTCTTCAAGGTCTCATCGTGCTTCTTCATCAGCCTTAAAGTTGATTCTTGTATACGGGTTTCATGCGAAGAACGGATAGGCTTAATGTACAGTCCGTCACCATCGGACATGATCTCAAGCTCTGTCTCGCGGTCAATGTTCAATAGCTCAAGGATCGGTTTTTCTATGATCAAACCGAGACTGTTGCCAATTGATTTTAATTTCTTTCGCATATTTTTCTCCGTTTCATTCACGTATAACCAATGTAATACATTCGTTATTTGAATGCAATATTTATCATATTCAGAATCAATAAGAAACGGTTCGCATAGTGAGGGCAGCTTCAAGCTGCTAATCAGCCACATGAGCATAAATCTGGGTGGTGGTCACGTTGCGGTGGCCGAGAGCTTTCTGAACCAAGAGCAGATTGCCGGTCTTATTCAGCAGCGATGTGGCAAAGGTATGACGCAGGGTATGCGGCGTGACGGATTTGGTGATGCCAGTTCGTTTTACCCATACAGGAACGAGGAGTTGGACTGCACGGGAATTGAGTCGAGTACCCTGCTGGTTCAGGAAGAGAGCATTATTATCTTTTGTTTTGAGGAACTGCTTTCTTTCCTGTCGGATGTAACTGTCGATGACTTTGCGGGTTCTTGCTGGCAAGAACTTTACCATTGGACTGCCGCCTTTGGCACGCCGGACGCGCAGATGTTTGCCATCAATATCATCCAAGTTCAATCCCACCAACTCGCCTACTCGAATACCTGTATCCAGCAGCAGGTGGATAATGGCAGCATCACGCAAAGCGTATTTTCTGGTACGGTTGTCCCGCAGGCAGCGCAGCAAGTCACGTTCTTCCTGTTCGGTCAAATAGACCGGTGGTTTCTGTGTGACACTGGTTGTCTTGATACCGGAAGCCGGATTGAAATCAATTCTGCCGGATTCTTTCATCCAGCAGAAAAATGTTCGCAGGGATGTCCGCAACCGGTTCAGACTGTTTGGACTACGCGGCGCACCATCCTGTTTGATTCGTTGCTCTGCCAGGAAAACATCGAGGTGGGTCGCAGTAGTTTCTTCTGGTGTGATGGTCAAATGTGCACTCTCGAACTTTCGCAGGTCCCGCAGGAATGCGGTAATTGTATTGTTCGATTTTCCACCCGCTTCAAGGTGAGTCTCAAATCCAGTCAACGTTTCATTCCAGGTCATAATCTCCTCCTCGATCGGTTTGTTCGCATACAACGTGGCATGGAGTTTTCCAGATATCAAGGGAGGTTCAATGCGTGCCAAAGGCACCTTTTTACGCTTAACTGTTCGCTTGCTCCACAACGCCACAAGGAAATTAGAGGATTTACCTATTTTTCCACATAAGACCCCGTACCGTGGAAAGATCCACAACCCCCTCGTACACCCTAATAGGCCTTAGACATTTTTTACACATTTTCCCCCAGATTAGTCTATTATTATCCGAGCTGAAAGTTGGTGAGTGTCATCCAAATAGCTGAAAGCCAATAGGAATGCGGTGTATGGAATAAAGACTATGGACAACTTACAACCCGCATGTACAATATCAGTAAAATATTTGAGAGCAAAAGAATATCTTACGTTGTATGAAATTGTGCACTAATATTTCTTTGAACAGGATTTCACCAAATACAAACGGTCAACACAATTGCTACAGCGGCGACAACAACAAATAGTCTCTTATTATCAATTTTCATTTCTTTAACCAATTCATCAAATCTTCCAGTTTAGATAAATAGGCTTCATGATTTTTCCATTCTCTGAAATCACCTATAGGCCAGAAAATTCCACATTCACTTGTGATGCCAACGGATTACAGTATCGGGTTTTACTATGCTTACAGCCTGTCTCCAATTCTTCAGAAATTTGGAAATTATTACAAACATTACCCTATCTGATCTTTTCAAACGTGGTTTCTTATTATTACGTTAAAGAATCGAAAGTAGATGCCGGAGTAACAAAATCTCCAGCACTAATTGTTTTCAAGAACTGAACCAATTTCGGACGATTGTCAGCAGTATTTTGAGTGAATTTATCTTAGAGTGAAGGTAACATCCAAATCACTGAAAGCCAATAATGATGCGCCGGAAGGAATAAAGACCGAAGGAATAAAGACCAGGGAGAGGGTGAGTGTCATGTTTAAGATGGAATCTATTCTGTTGAATCTCTGCAAAAATGTTGCCTGTATTATAATTTTGCTGATGCTGACTTCGTACTCTGTTGCATCTCCTTCTGAGCAAAGTAAAGTTCATCTCCCAGAGTATTATTTTAAGGTAGCGAATACCCACTACTGGTTCGCCATCGCTGAACATGGTGATATGCGCCAATTCCACCTTGCACAAGTGTATCTTGATTCTCTGCAAAGCTCTCTCCTGCTTAAAGAGTTTTCTGACACTACCAGTCATAATTACGCGGACGTAATCCACAGCCTTCAGCAGGACATTGAGTACCAGAGAGATATGGCTCATGATACTTTTAATGGTGTATTTCCACTTGGTCGTTTCCTCAAAAGTACGGTGTTTCTTGATGCGGGAGCTGCTGAAACATATGAATTCATCGATGATCCTGATGTGGTAGCAGTGAGCACCGCTGGTGAGTCTATTCTTCACGACCTTATTTTGCCTTCTAGGGCGGCTCTACAATATAACGTTGTTTTTCAGTCGGTTCCTCGGCGTACCGATCTTGAAAATGAATTACGATATATTTTCAACAATTCTCTTCGATTTTACGTCTCCACCGATGAAGCGACCCAATCCGCTCTCGATTCGCTTTCGTGGATAGATTTTAGTCGTGGAACTTTCAACACCTTGATTTATAGACAGCTCAAAGAGACATGGCAGGCACAATCCATACTCTCTGTACTCATTGATCAGCTTTTCGTCAATGCCGAGGATTATTTTTATGAGATAAAGGCAAGTTTATATAAGGATGATGGTTCGAATGTTTCAACCAGTTTCAAGGTACTGACTGTATGCCATGATCGTAGACAGTTTCTCCCTTTTTTAATCGCTTCACAGTTCATCTTTCTCTTACTGGCTTATGTGGGATATGCTTTCGGTCAACGTCTCCGAGGAATCCAGGAAAGAGGAATTAATCTTATCGTCATTCCTTTAGTAGGATTCCTCGCTGGACGAATTACCCCCTGGATTCTCTTCCCGCTAATGTCCACCATTAAACCACCAGCGGAGAATCTGGCAATTCTCTCCTTTTGGTGGGCAGCACTCGCTGGGATTGCACTTTTTACTGCACCACTATTGATTTATCGTTTGATTTCACAGAGACTTGCCCAATTTGCACCAGTGCTTATCGCGGAAAATCGATGGGGTGCAATGG
Source organism: bacterium (assembly GCA_019912845.1). Taxonomy (GTDB): domain Bacteria; phylum Electryoneota; class Electryoneia; order Electryoneales; family Electryoneaceae; genus JAIOHU01. The sequence goes on along the minus strand of JAIOHU010000269.1, from coordinate 15,462 downwards.
GCATCGCTATCGGGTTTGGAACCAGTTCTTATTTGGTAGTACCACTTTTAATCTACCTGGGGAATGAAGCCTGGTTGCACATCATCCTGATCAGTCTTTCACTTGTAAGCGTTGCACATATGCTTGGTAGAAACCTCGATGGCAATGATCCTTACCCCGAAAAACTGATCGTCATACCCATTTTACTTAGTATTGTCATGGGGATGGTGCTACTCCATCTCGATGTGCTCTATTCCTTTGGTGGCGCGATTCTATCGATTGTACCGGCATTTGTAATCGACTTCTGGAACAGAAAGGAAAACAAGCCTCCGAGAGTGCTTTCTCCCCAATCAAAACAAACACAGCAAACAAGTAGCTGCCCCAAAACATTGGATGAATTGATCGAGACAGCGAGTAAGCCACCCTTCCTGGAGCGTGTTGAACTGAATACATTAATGGAAAATCTTGATCAGGGATCACTATCTGGATTTAAATCTGCAGTAATCATCGGGCAGCGAGGTGTGGGAAAAACAGCTTTACTGCGTGAGGTTATCACTGTGCTAAGTGAAGGATCTCACGTTGAAGTATTGTATGGAGAGTGCGAAACGAGTTCTGGCGAAGGGGTGCCCGAGAGCTATAGCCCATTCAGACAAGCGATTTCCCAACACTTCGGGATAAATTTGTTAGGCGATCCACAAAATCAAATGAAAATTGTTGACCAGGCACTGGGTGATATATTTGATTCAGTTGTTCCATTCGGAAGCCTGATTTTCCCTCCCTCAAACAGTGAATCGCAAGTAACAGCTTCGAAAAATGAGCTGTATTTCTCAATCCTGAAATCCATCAAACGATTATCCCAAAAAGCTACTGTATTGCTGGTAATTGATGACATTCAACATATTGATTCCTACTCGGAGGATTTACTAGAATTCATCACCCGGCAGCTCGAAATCCAGACAGCTTCAAAAGATACAGGCTCAGCACATCCTGGAGGAGTAATCCTGCTTGCGGCTGGGGATAAAGAGGCGTTAGACAAGGTAGATAGGTTTGGATTCAGCGGACACATCCTGACACTGGAGACTCCTACGGTTGAAACCCGCGAACGTCTCCTGGTTCAAACGCTTGGTTTTGCTCCGAGTACTGCTGCTAGAATCGTTGAGTACACTGGTGAGGGCATTGCGGATAGCGGCGGATTGCACTGGCTCTTGGAAGTCGTAAGTTTCCTCGCTGGAAAAGGGACATTTATCAAAATGGGTGAAGGATTTGAGTTCGCACCTGAGTACCGTAAATCGAAAAAGCTACCAATTCCGGACGGGATTCGTAATATCCTGCTCGCCAGACTCCATGAATTTCCTCGATACAAATCAGTCATAGAATGCGCAGCCTGCCTGGGATTGGAGTTCAGTGCAGAGAATATTTCAAGAGCACTTGATTTAAACCGTTTGGATGTTCTTAATCTTCTTGAAGAGATTGAGAGAGAGACAGGTATCCTTTTGGATGACAAGGCAAAAGATGATCATTTCCGATTCAAATCTACCTACATCCTTGATATTATCCGGGCAGAGCTTAGTATCAGCGGTCACGGTCCCACAAACACCAACACACCACAATTGGTGCGCGAGTATCATGCCCGAGTTGCGAATGCCCTGGAGAAAGACCTGACGAAATCGAATTCAGCTATTTTTGATGTCGCAAACCACTATTATGCTGCAGGAAGAAATTGGCTGGATAAAGCTGTTGAGTTCAATCTAAAAGCGGCACATTCTGCCAGCGCGATGTTCGCTCATGATGATGCGCGAGAGTACATCCAACATGCGAGGGAATGTGCAGATGTCACGGGTACGAATGGCTCGATTGAGGATGAATTGATCCGAATTGAACTGCATGAAGCTCATGTCGAGAATAACCCAGAGATTCATAGAAAAGTGCGGGATCAGGTGGAAGAATATCTTCTGCACAATCCAAATCCAGAGATAGACTTATTAATCTTGTTTGTACGTAACCGGTATGAGGCTGCATCAAGATTGAGAGGGGAAATCGACTTCAGTGAAGCGGAAAAACTTGCGGAAAGAGCACTCGAAAAGGCTGAAACCCAGCTTCAGGAAGCGGAGGCACGCCACTTTCTGGGACTTAGCCTTGAGATTTCAGATGATCAGTCACGTTGGAAAAGAGCGAACGAACTAGAGAAAGCTCTTGATTTGATCAATACTGCAACGGATCAGGATATCAGAGCGATATCTTTAAAGGGAAGAGTACTAAATTCTCTTGCTGAAGAATTGAGTTACATCGCTGGTGCAGACAGCAAAAGAATTGAAGACCTTTACAAGCTCAGCTTGGATATCCGTAGTGCAAATGCCACCTTCGATCTGCCGGGACAGGCGAGATCACTTGGAGGTTTGGGGCGCCTCTATACAAGGCTGGAGCGTCTCGAAGAAGCACATACCTGTTTTCTGGCGGATCTCGACATCTCAGAAAAAATAGGTGACTCTGGGGGGCAAGTACTGATGCACAGCTTACTTGGAGCAAACCTGATTGCACGAGGAAATCGTGAGGGCATACAGGATAAGAATCAGAAGGAGTTACTAAAGCAAGCTGTTGATCATTATCGCAGCTCCTATTCACTTGCGTCAGGAGGAATGAACAAAGTATTTGCTGCGGGCGGAATGCTCGATGCGTATTCTGCATTAGAGGACTTGCCAGAAATCGAAAATGCCGGAAAGTTACTGCTCGATTCGATCCCCGACTCAGGATTGCCAAAATTTTGCATCCATTCCACGCTTGGTATCCTTGGAAGGGTTGCAAGCCAGCAAAAAACTGATTGGCTTTTAGAATGTAAATCCAAACTTGAAGGAATGCTGAGGTGAATAAAGAAGACCCCGGTATGGAATTTACAACTCGTTTCGTACCCTTCGGGACAATCGCACCGAATCCTCTTCCTGAAAGAGAGATCTGGCTCGATGTCGGAAACCGTTGTGGATCAGGAGTTTTAGATCATCATGGCGGGGATACCACTGCCTGGAGTGCATCAGAAATCGTCTTGAATAATTACGACTCCTTGTTGTTACCTGTCGTCAAAAATGCTCATAGAATTGAGTTTGTAGTTCACCAGTGGCCAGATATGGACGCTATCTGCTCACGTTGGCTGGCCGAAAAAATCATCCGTTTGAGGTTCTGTGAAAGGGAAGCTAAAGCGCTAAAAAGTCTTGTTCAGATCATCAGCGAAAATGACCAGGGATATCTCAAGGTTGGAACACTCGAAGATAACTGGCTGATAGTTTGCCAGACTTCACTTGACACGGATTTTAGAGTGGTTGATGACAAAAGCAGACTCGAAGCTGGAATCGAACTGCTTGACCAGACACTCGATCTATTACTCAAATCCATTCCGCTTCAAGAGATAGCTCACAATCTAATGTCCCCTGAAGTTTATACACGACTTCTGACAGCACAAAGAGATTATCAAGAGGATCTTCAACGTTCAGTACAGTTTCAAATTCGACTCCCGGTGCAGCAATTAAAGCGTTACCAGCGAGATATCCATCAGAATCCTCAATCTTCTCCCTCACAAGAAGATTTTCGCTGGACACTTACGGATGCTTTGCATCTTTCAGATCCAACCAGTTCTTTATTCAAGGAGCTCGCTCGTGGAGACAAGAAAAATTCCCAACTTGGGAATGGTTTTGGTCTGTTGATTGTCTCACGCCATGAAGAGGAAACTTTCAAGCACACCAAGCGAACAAGGCACACCATCAGCACAGATCCGCTTTCGGGTCTCTACCTTGCCGGGCTGGGCACAGAGCTTGAGCAGCTTGAAGAGATGAAAGAAAATAGCCTTAAATTGCCGCTGGCGGAAGGTAGAGAAAGAGTTGAGCCGGGAACAGGCAGGCATGGTTATGACGTTCCTTCTCCGTGGTATGATGGAAGGGGTCATGAGCATACAATTGTAGACTCACCAGCGGTGACTATTGAAAACAAACAAATTTGTGGCTCCCTCTTGGATGACGAGGAGATTTTTGAGGCAATCTGGGAGTATGGAAATCCTTCCAGATTCATCAGATTCCAGAATGCGGTCCTTACCTTGATTCTTCCCGCTCTGTCAAAAGGGGAGATGGATAGCTCCTGGTCAAAAGGCAGGTTGATTCACGAGTATTACCCTGATTTATCAGAAGAGGTACTCAATACATTCAGTAATCCAAACTCGAAGGTCCAGTTATCAATAAGGGAATTAATAGTATTTCCAGACGACTTACCTTCTGAAATTACCCACGCCGAGGTTCAATATTGGCAATTGGCACCTGGTACAGAACTTTTTGTCTGCACGTATTACTTCGATGAATCTCTCAATTATTTTAATACTATCGCTGATCAAGTTCACTATTATCGATGGTCGAAATTAAGTCCAAATTTACACCCAAGGCTGATGTTAGCACCTCTGTCAGAAGGGTACCATTTGCTCAATTGCACGATCCATCCCCAGGATCTGTCACTCTCAACCTCATCATTCGCATTCTTGCAGGCGATTCATCAAGCTGTAAATGGCGAAGATGGCAAATTTGAGCATCTCGCGACGAAAGAGGAGATTGCTTCACTTCATAAGATTGTTGCTCATGACTCTCAATCTGCTATATTACTAAATCAGGTGGGCACCCTGCAAGTCAGGAAAGCATCCTCGAAACTACCAGAGAACAGGACATCTTACCCCAGAAATAACTTAACTGGAATCACTGCGCTCTCATTTTTGCACAAGGTCAGCATTGACAAACTTGAAGCAAATTTTGCATCTCATCGTTCAGAGAGTAATTCAACAAAAGCCTCAAAGGCTGTAATCGCAGATAGATGGCAGATGTTCTTTATTAAACAGTATTTTCATTTCAGTAGAATAAGCGATTCCAAGGTGAAACAATCGTATTATGAAAATCTTGAGGATGTACTTGAGCTCTCAGATCGTATGGATAAAACCAGAACAAAAATTGAGGAGCTTTCACAACAGATCAGGGATACTCGTGCAGATTTTTACGAAAAAATCGCGTTCTGGATTTCGCTAGTCTTCCTTCCTCTTGGTCTGACAGCGAGTTTCTTCAGTGGGACTCATATGGAAAAGGGTTATTCAAGAGAGCATTTGCTATTCACAAACTCCTTTGGAATGCTTGACGGTTGGATTCAATTCATGATTGTGTTTTTATCGATTTCCTTGATCTCCATTATTTTATGGTTCATACTCAGATATGTTTATAGAAAACAAAACATCATTGAATTGACGACAAAGTCAATTAATTTAAGTCAGCGTAGAAAGGATTCATCTATCTGAAGGTACCACTTTGCCCTGATCTGAATCCTGAGAGCGGTACAATAATGCACTTCTGCGAGAACCTAAGGAGCTTGTGTGAAGTTTCTGAATTCGTTGTGAAGGGGAATTTGGTTGGGATAGTATTAAAAGGTAATTTATCGGAGTATTGAATTTTCACAATTAACAATCTTATAAGGTAGATCAAAGATGCATTATATCACCCTGACTTTAATCCTTATCCTCCTCACCATCATTCCGATTTCAGCGACCCGATTCGGCTTTATTTCATTGTTTCTGAAAAAACCAACAAGCAGGCAGGGTAATATTCATTGGGAGGACAAAGGTCCTACTCCCCTGGGAGAGAAAAAGTACACACCACAGGGAATCACATGGATTAACGGAAAAATAATTTTTGCGAACACATGGAAAAACACACGTTCGCGCGTATATGAGTTTCATCCGGCGACCATGAAAATTCTTCGCACCTTCGATATGCCGGAAGGTGCTGTCCATACGAGTGGTCTGGCATTTGATGGTACCTACTTATGGGGTGTCGACTACCGATCAAACCGTGCCTATTGTATTGACCTTGAACTTTCTCTCGTGGAGGGAGAAGTCAAGTTGATAGGATCCTTTGAAACTTCACTGAAGGGGACCAGCGCGTGCTGTATCATCCCCTGGGAGGGCGACACATTACTAGCAATTTCAGATTTTATGAACTCTCGGCAAACCATTTTTGTTAAGATGATAGAAGCGCTGAAAGCTGGCACTGCTGCAGGGAATATCGTCTTTACATACAAGAATGAAGGGTTCAGCCAGGGACTTGAATATTTCGATGGATTCCTATACGAATCAGAAAACAAAGCTGGTAAGAACATCGTGAATAAGATGAATCCAAAATTACTTCGAGAAACTCACGATGCACGTAAATCCATAGTTGTTCAATACCCGGCACCAGGTTCAGGCGTTGAGGACCTTGCCTGGGATGGTGATGGTATTTGGACATCCGATGAACATGTGTTTAAGTTTTTCAGGGGGGTTTTCAAATAGAAAGAATTCGGAGATGATTTTGCTATGAAACAACATTGACATATGATAGCACTACAAATCTTCGATTGAGAGGGTTCTTCAAATAATATAATGATCAAATCATCCTGACTTGCTTGCATAATACAATCTTTAAGTTACATAGCAACTGTATATCACCCTATAAAAACGGATGCAGATCAATCCAATAATGAGGAGGGATGATGTCTCAATCCAATGAACTCCCAACAGTTGATGAAATCCTGATCAAATTCGGACGTTATGCCTATCCGGTACTCGGCACATTTTTCAAAGCACTTAATATCCCTCCATCAAGTCGAGTGGAACGTGAAACCAGGTTAGTCGATGTGTCCGAAGCCATCGGTATTCATATGGCGTTCCTGGCGATTTCAAAACTTCGAGAAGATAAGTATTTAAACGATAACTTCGTCGACTCAATGAAACGGATTGGCGACCGCCCCTCCTTTGGGATATATACTAAATTACTGAGAGAGACTCTTCAATTTTATGAAGGTATAAACAACGATTTTTTTTACGCTTTCTTTGACTTTTATTCTGAATCCGTTTCCCCCGAAATTTTTCGCCAAATGAAAAGATTGAGCGATTCATTACTCAAAGCACAATTAACAAAGAAAAACGATTCCTACAAAGACCTAGTGGACCTTCTCGTCACCCATCGTAATGCATTCAAACATCCAGAACTGTTAAACCAGAAGATTTCTGCTGAAAATCGGATCGATGCGCTGCAAAGAGTACTCTATGCACTTCTTGAGCGAATCAGTATGCTGATGGAGCTCCCAATCTGTGATATCCTTGAAGTCAAAGAGTCCACAGAAGGGATTGTACATGAAGTGAGAATCTGGAATGGACAGCAACCGCAAAGAAGGCAATTAACATTTGATGAACGTCTAATTCCAGGATCAGTCTACGCACTTTGGAATTTAGATTGCACCTCGATCAGCCCTGATGAAAATAGTAAGAGAACTGAGCAATCGGGATATCACTATTTTGAGCTGCTACCCTTTTATGCGGCATTAGATAATGATGAAAAGGGTGAGCATGAATTGTATACTCTCAAGCTGGTAAAGAAAAGTCGTTTTGATTATTCCAGCCCGGTTTCTCAAAATGCCTGTAGTATCAACCCAAAGGAAGCGAAGTATGCGAGATTCGCAGAAACCTGGGGTACAATTAATACAACTAAGGGGGTCGAAGGTCTTCCAGAACACTTACGTGCAAAGTTCCTTGAAGTTGATAAATCCTCAGAACAGATTCTGAAAAGTGCTTTGGCAGTCGAACATACCGAGGATGCAATCGACCTGCTGAAGCAGGCACTCAAGAAGAGCCCCGGTTATAGAGAAGGGATTCGTGAACTTGCCAGATTTTATGAACGGGTAAATGACGATCAGGCTGCTCATGATTTATACTCCAGCTTTTTGCAAAAAATTCCGGATGAGTCGGAGTTTCTGCTTGCGGACGCTGAACTCCTTATTAAAACAGGTCGTCTCGAGGAAGCCGAAGAGAGGCTCATGAATATTCTTGCGGAGGAGGAACATCATGAGGAAGCAAATAAGCTGAAGTTACAACTCAGTCATGCTAGTGGTATTGTTCTTGAAGAAGGACAGAAGAAAACTGACTTGCAACTTTCGCTTCTCCCATATGAACTATTGTTGCATTCAGTAAAAGGAAGTATTGACCATATTCGTCTGTACCTGATACTTTTCGTTAGCATATCCACCGTACTCCTGGCTACCTCCTTTTTCTTGTATCACGATCCGATCATGGGACTTACCTCAGTTTCTCTTGGAATTACCTGGAGCGGTACACTATGGGCAACCTTTCGTATTCGGAAACTGCTGGTCTCGAGCAGTCGGAATTTCCAGGCATTTTTAAAAGCTCGGAGGGATGAGGATTTCAGACTGGTTTTTCGCGAAATTGTCCCACCAGTTTTTGGTCGGCACGATAATTTAAAGGAGGGATTTGGTGGTTATTTACAATATCTGGTTCAAAACTGGAAACGAATGTCCATAATCGTCCTTACAATCATTTTCGGACTTATTTTCTTTCACAAAGTATCAAATTTCCAGGTTGTCCCCTTATGGGTCGAATTTGTCTATTATGGCTATCTTTTCTTTTTTATTTTTTCGCTTGCATACTTGCTTACAAATATCGTCTCCTTCCAAATGTTGCTGCGAGAGTTGCGTTTCCGGCGGATTCATTTCAGCCTGGTTCAACACCCAAAAATGTCCATCAGATACTTGTCACTTCTCTCAAGACGGATATCATTTCCCGTTTTGATAATCTATATCCTTTTCACTTTCACCATGTATCTTGGACCATTCAGGTCTAATCTTGGTTTTATTGGGGTACTCTCCCTATTCGTCATTGCAAGTGCTTTCATCTATTTTAGCTCTGTAATTCAGGTAAGAAACGTTATCGTTGAGAACAAATGGAGGCTTATTTCAATCTTCTCCTCACATTTCGACGCTCCTTTCGCGGAACTTATTGAAGAAGCCAAAGCATCCTCTCTGAAACGACTTGAAGACTTGATAAAGATGAGAGATTTTATTGATTCCATGGATGTTTGGGCTGAACGAAAGAGCACGTTAATCACAAATTCTCTCATATATTTTGCGGTAATTGCCTTCGCAACGATTGGTCTTTCTAATCTCATGACGCGATCAATTGTCCCCCTGGCATATAGTAAACTTAGCCAAACACGAAACATCGCATATGAGAATACGGAAACCGTAAGTACCAACCCATCCATCAGTCTGTCAGTGGAGGGTGTTGATGATACGTTCCTTCTGTTTTACGCACCAAACGATGAAGAACTGTTAGCGACAGTTGAATTCTTTCTTGACCAAGATTCGACTCTTCGAAATTATGGAATTAAACGAGATGAATTTTCAGGGTTTGAGCGCTGTGATTGGGCAAATGGAGTTCACGGATCCATCGATCATGGCATCCCTTTTTATGAAGGGGAAGGAACGATCCTTTTGTTCGGTTACAACAAAGTGTTTACGAATACCGTGCTCCCTATTCTTGGCGGCGGAAAATATTCACATGAGTTGTTCCTTCGAGCAGACGGTAAGACACTCTACAACCATAACCGTTTCATTCGCTTTAACACCCAGGAGATCGGATATCTTGCCCGTATAACACTTAAACAGGATGGTTCTCATTTAAACTCTAATGTCTGGGAAGACAAGGCTGTGCTGGAGGACGAAAGCAGTGCAAAACTTGTTGAGATTATCGAAGCCAGACTCAAACTTGAACCGGACATGGAAGTGGATGTTTTGAAGGATAAACCAGAATCTTTATAGGGTGTACGTTACCTCGACTTTGAATTTATTATCCTGAGGACAGAGGATTATGAAACATTTATTTTCAATTCTGAAGCGGATTGGTATTGGTTCCGGATTATTCCTTTCGACGTTGATCATAGCAGAATTATTTCTGAGAATATCTGGCTTAGGAATTTACTGGAATATTGATCAGAACGGATTGCGCAGTTATCCTGAAAGAATCGGGAACTATGCCGATAGTGCCAATATAATTTGCTGTTTTGGTAATTCGCTGACTTTCGGGATGCGTCTCAACGAGGAAGATTCATACCCAGCTATTCTCCAAAAGATTTGCGAAAGCAATGATATTTCAACATCAGTCGTAAATTCAGGTATTCCTGGTCACACTACGGTGCAAAGCCTTGAACGGATCAAGCGAGATGTTATTCAGTACGATCCAGAATGGATACTAATCTGGCTTGGAACGAATGATGGCATGCTTGTAGAAAATCCAGACCCCACAATCAACCGACCGTTTGACCACCCTTCGCTGGGTGTACGCTCGGTTCTAGTAACAACTTTGGATGGCAGCTCAGCAATTGAGAGGTTCGTAGCCCATTTTCGAAAACCAGATATCGAACCGGATTACTACCAACCCCGTGTGAACTTCGAGATGTTTAAGATCGCATTCAATGGAATATTTGAACGCTTGAAGAACAAAAACATCATCGTCATCGGTATTCCAAGGATACCTGACAGTTTTTGCCCCGAGGAAGCAGATTTTCTTGAATTACAACGAATCAGTCACCACAAATACGATTACTTTATTCGCAATGCATGTAATCAATTCGATATACAATACTTGGATCCCAATGAGCTTCTCGATGAGAATTGTTTCCTTGCGGATGGTCTGCATTTAAATAGAAAAGGGAATCAGAGAATTGCAAACCGAGTTTTCGATCTGCTATACTTAAATGAAGCTAGGGAATAGTCTTTTCTGTGCCATAAAATATTTTTTTCATGTTCTCCCTGGTCTTTTTATTGTCCGCTGCATCATTATTGGCTTTCAGCGATTTTGATGATATCTCCAAACTATGATAAATTCACTCAAAATTCTGCTGAATATCGTCCGAAATTGGTGCAGTTCTCAGAGCCAATTAATCCTTGAGATTTTGTTGCTACAGCATCAACTTGCTATTCTTCAACGTAATGCGAAAAAGCCTCGTTTGAAAAGATTAGATCGTGGAATATTCGTTTTAATTTCCAAATTCCTGAAAAGTCGGAGACAAGCTCTAAGCATAGTAAAGCCCGATACTGTAATCTGTTGGCATGGCAGAGGATTCAGGATATTCTGGCGATGGAAGAGTACTCATGGGAAACCTGGGAGAAAATCTATTGATTCCGATCTCAGGAAGCTCATTCGTGATATGAGTACAGCAAATCATCTCTGGGGAGCACCAAGAATCCATAGTGAGTTACTTAAGCTTGGAATCAATGTCTCACAAGCAACTGTTAGCAGATACATGGTCAAACACCTGAAACCTCCATCACAAACCTGGAAATCATTCCTGAATAATCTTACCAAAGAACTGGTTGCAATTGACTTCTTTGTTGTTCCCACAGTTAACTAACTTTCGAATGCTCTATGTTTTTATCGTTCTTTCACATTCACGTAGAAATATCATTCATTTCAACGTAACTCAATCACCTACAGCTGCATAAACAGACCAACAAATCATTGAAGCCTTCCCTTGGAGTTCAGCTCCCAAATATCTGATTCGTGATAATGACAAAATCTATGGATATGAATTCAATAAACGATTAGACTCAATCGGTATAAAGCCTGTAAAAACAGGCTTCAAATCTCCCTACCAGAATGTATACTGCGAGAGGGTAATCGGGACACTACTTCGAGATTGCACGGATCACGTAATCATATTCAACGAGAATCATTTGAAACGGGTATTACGTCAATATATTGAAGGATACTACAACGTTTCTCGCACACATCTTTCCCTTGAAAAAGATTGTCCTGAACCTTGTGATATCGAAACATTTGAAATGGGGAAGATAGTTGAAATCCCGATTCTCGGTGGATTGTATCATCGATATGGTCGTCAGGCTGCTGCCTGAGTTATTCTGATTTATATTCTTCTTCCTTTTGGTTGAAGTTCGGAGACGTATGTACAGATTCACAAAAATTCCTCTATTTTCGTTAATTGCATCCGTTTGTAAATATCCCTTCTCCTCATTTTTCCATATCTATTTCAAAGATTATTAGTTTTCTCTGGATTTCACAGAGGAAATCACGTAAATTTTACCTCGGATTCAATTGAGACAACGCACAGTCTACGTCATGATCTCTTCACACGCGCGTACAACGAAATTGATTCGACCTATATGAAAACGACACAGAGCGATTGATATGCACCTTGAATCTAGCTAATTACCCAAGTTTTTTGACTTTTACCCAGTCTGTAATACCATACAGATCTCTTTTTACTGAGACCGTTGCCTCACGTTGAACCCCCACAGGTGTCGAAGCAGATACAGTTTTTCCAATATCCTTCATAATGGAGGCAAAGTTAAAATCCTTGAAATTATGCCTATTTAACTCGTGATAAAAACTCTTGGGAAGTGTTGCCAGATCATTAAAGCTCGCGCATTTCGGTCCAATTATATAAAGCATTACTTTGAGCGTGGTTATTTTTTCTTTTAATTCCAGAATTTTTGCCGTCTGATCACCTACACGTGCCCCACCCCGAATTGGTTCGTCACTCATCAATATGATGGTTTTGTGACAGCCATGGCGCCATTCCAAATCAAGACAAAAATCCAGGGCTGGTAATGTAATTTCATCGCCGCCACTCTTTACCGTTGAAAGCAAAGTTGAAAAATGGCTGGTATCAGTGGTAAAATCAATGTAATGCAGTTTTGTGGTATCTTCACAGGCAAATGCCAGGCGAAAATCAAGTGATTTTTGAGGATCTGAATTCAATCCCTCAACAAACGAAATAATATATGACTTTACCCCTTCAATACAGGGCTTCATTGATGCTGAAGAATCCAGTAAAAAGACTATATCCGCAATGCCTTTTGGTCTAACAGGTGCCTGAAGAGCCATGATTCTATCCCCCTTCTGCTGGTGGTGATTCAACAAGATTTATCGGTATTTCAATTTCACCAACTTTTATTGTTCCCGAAGATTCCAACTCCAGTCTCTGGAAACGTTTTATTTCACTACCATTATAGTAAGCTGGAAGTTTTTTATGGATATTGGTTACAACCCACCCAGAATCATGAAAATAGATTCGAACATGAGCTGAACTGACTGTTTTTGCCCTCGGATCAGAAAGAAATAGCTTATTTCCGATAACTTCACCCTCCCCCACAAAGCGTTCTTTACCATCAGGAAGAGTAAGTTTAGGGATTTTGGGAAACGAGGAGCCACATGCACTACAGCTCCATTCATCGTTAGATTGATGTCCACAATTGCAACATTCCCATGGCATGCGAATTGTCCTTATGAAATGGTAATTTTTGCGACAAAATTGCCCACTTTTATTTCATCTCCAGAACTTAAAGGAACACGAATATATTTTTTGCAGGGGGTGCTATTTACCAAAGTCGGATTTACTGTATCACGAACTTGAGAAATTACCCAAACTCCACTACCAGTATCAAAATAGAGCCTGGCATGACCATTGTTTAAGTATTCATACCCGAGGAAACCTCGCATCTCTTTTCGTCCAAGTATCATATCTGATGTGACAGTCAGTTTGCGATTACCAATATCCAAAACGAGCGTGCCTTTTTCTTTTTCAGGTGCTGGTGGTACTGGGTCAGGTTTCGGCTTGGGTTCTATTGGTGGCAGAGGTATTGGTGGTGAAGGAGGAACTGGTTTCGGCATTAATTCATTTTTGAGAACTTCATGCACCTCTTTTGAGCTGGGTCGTTCACCAACATCTGGTGAAATCATTCTCCATAATAGATCAGATACTATTTTTCCGCCTGGCAGCTTAGGGTTAACATCTATTGCTTTTTTTGCATCTCTGTTTAATACTTGTTTTTTATAGAGTTCTGCATCACCACCCCAATCAAATGGACTCCATTCCTTTTCAGTAAGCAACGGAAATAGTATTATTGAAAGAGTGAATACATCAGAGTGTTTTCCAACATGACTCTTCGCATTTTCTTTCAAATGTTCAGGTGACCAATATCCGGCTGTTCCATATATAACATCTGGATCGGGTGCGCCTTCCACAATTGCACTGGAAAAATCAATCAATCGTGTTTTGAATTGAACATCACTTACTTGTTCTATGAAAACATTATCGGGCTTCAAGTCCAAATGTATTAAGCCTTTATTGTGAACCTGGGATAGAGTAAATGCCATGACGACGCTGATAAGTTTCCGTTTTTTCTCTGGAAAATCACTCCCTGTAGTCCATTCAGTCAGCATTTCATCTAGACTCTTACCCTCAAGAAGCTGGTAGGAAATATAATAAATTTCGTCACATTCAAAGATATCATGGATCGTGGGCACAAAAGTTGGAATTGATGCGAAAATATCGCGAATTCTATAGTAACGATTGAGAAACTTTTTTCCGTCTGGAGAGAGAGCTGTTGGGTCTGATATTTGTTTAAGTAAAAGAATATTGGAAGGATCGTCATTTACTTGAGTTTTATACAAAGTACCCTGACCACCTTGAGCAAAATGAACCTGATCTGGACGAGAACGTACGACAATATATTTTTGTGCTCCTCGTACTGTATCACCTTCATTTAGCATTTTAGCCATTTTATTAATCCTCCAAGATTATTTGTGGTGCGGGGTTTTTCCCATAACAAGATGTGTACGACCCACAATTAGATGTTTGAGAATCCAGGTATCTATAAGGTATGAGCTGGATTCTGAGTTCAGCTCAAAAAACACACCATTTTCTGATCTACCATCAACAAGTTCTACTTCATTCGTTTTGGAATTTAACAGAAACTTCAAGTGGAAATCTGAGACGAACTCATCATACAACAATACAGGCTTATAATTTGTGGAAAACTTGTATTTTCCAGATTTTCGACCCACGGAATACCATTGATCCCCCTTCAACTTAATTGCGTAAGTATCTTGTCCTGGAGAATTCACTAGTAGATAATATCCTTGATATGGTTTTGGGGACGAGCAACATGAGGGGGATTCAAATGTTGTATGCATGCAACATTTTATGCAAATGGCATCTGCAACTGGAATGTCGTAAACGTCTCGCTCAGAGCTTCTAGTAACGCGCCTGTGAACATGCTCATTTGAATCTCTAATGGTATTCCACCATGCTGGTCCCTCTTCTTCCCATTTCTCGCCGTAGGTCGATCTGAAATTCCCGATCTCCGCTTCAATGTTTTCCTGTAACTCAGTGTCCAAACCTTTTAGTAACAATGACATGGGGTGTAAGCTTGGCGAACCTCCACCCCAAAGTTTCGGTTCCCCGTAGTATAAAATTGAAGCTGTCGAATTATCTGAAAAATTATTGTGCAAAAATTCCATTATCCTGTTGCCAGCTCTACTGGGGTTTGATTCTCCGCAGATATAATAGTTTAACGTTGATTCCAATGCCCAGGGGTAACAACTTTCCCACAAACCATCCGAACATGCAAAAAGCACATCACCAGGAACGATTTCCACACTACTTATTTCCGGAAGATTCGAGTCTTTTTTCTCTACCCATTTGGGATTGGGAGCCAAATAGCTAGTCACTAAACTTCTTTCAGGATGCGAAAACTTTAACCAGTCTGGGATTCCTAGTTCTTCTACATGAGAATGATCGGTGGATAATCGTCGCAACTTCCCTTGATGCAGTATGTATAGAC
>JAIOHU010000268.1 GCA_019912845.1 bacterium | reverse complement strand
GATAACAACGATATTGCGCACAATAACATCAATCATATTTCAACAATAACCTCACATTTTGCAAGAGGGGTTGTTGTCGAGGATAACCTTGCATATGTAGCAAATGACAATGATGGATTCTTGATTCTTGATGTAAGTGATCCAATTTATCCTGAAGTTATCAGTTCTACGGATACTCCCGGTTTCCCATATGATATTGAATTACAGGGAAATATTGCAGGTATTGCTGACTATACAAGAGGATTACAACTATTTGACGTTAGTGACCCAAGTAATCCAGAAGAACTCTCATTGCTGGATACAGGTGGACAGACAAGAGGGATAGCCCTTGATGGAGACCTTGCAGTGTTGGCACATTTCAATCAGGGTTTAGTTCTGGTTGATATTAGTGATCCAAATAATCCATCAATAATTTCATCTTTTGAAACACCTGGAAACCCTTACAATGTAGTTTTAGTTGATGGATATGCGCTTGTTGCTGATGATATTGCGGGATTAAGTGTATTTGATATTAGCGATCCTCATGATCCCATTTTTATTATTTCTGTGGACACAGATGGTTACACGCTTGATGTTGGAATAGACGGTAATTACGCTTTCGTGGCTGATGATAGTCATGGACTAATAGTTTTTGATATATCTGATATTGATGGTCCAGAAATTATTGCCGAACATGACACTAGAGGTAATGCCTCAAGCATTCAAATTCATAATGGAATAGTGTATTTAGCAGATCACACAGAGGGGATCGTTTTAATCAACATAGAAGACCCCTTAAATCCTTTTGAAGTTGGATTTTATGACACGATAGATATAGCTAGAGATGTATTTCCTTTTGGTGAATATGCAATTGTAGCTGATGGAGAATTCATTCATATTTTTGACTGTTCCGAGGCTATTGGATGGGGACCTGGTCAAATTCCTGATCTTGTTACACAAATTTCTACCGATAACCAATCATTAGCTCTATCAATTGAAGGCAATCTACTATATCTGGCTGATGGTGAAGGTGGATTAAAAATACTTGATAAATCTGATATTATTAACCCGATCGAATTATCCGTTTATGAATCACCTGGGTACTCCTCAGGGTTAATCAAGAATAATGATTTTATTGTTTTAGCTGATGGAGCAGGAGGAGTAAGAGTAATAAATATCGAAAATCCGAATGAACCATTTGAGGTTGAATCCTTCGATACTCCTGGAGTTGTAGAAAATATTCTTTTGAATAATGAACTGCTCTTTGTCTCTAATAATGAGGATGGAATACGTGTACTTGACTTTTCAGACCCTGAAAACTTGATCGAAATTGGTTCTATTGAATCTCATGGTTCTGCTGCAGATGTTGCAGTGCAAGGAAATATTGCCTATGTCGCAGATTATTTTGCAGGTGTGGCTATTATTGATATAACCGATCCTGCAAATATGATTGAGATTGCTATAATTAACTATCTTACAAGAGCAGCCGGAGTAACGATAGACGATGATATTTTATTTGTTGCCGACCATTTTGCCGGGGTTCATATCTTCGACATTTCAACCCCTGAATCTCCTGTTGAATTAAGCACTATTCAAACAGATGGTTACTCTGACAAAGTTAACATATTTGGGGATTATGCGCTTATATCGGACAGGCAGTCTGGATTCCTAATCGCCAACATTTCAGATCCTTCAGAACCCGAGGTGTTATACACTCAAGATACAAATGGCGATTGCTGGGAAATTCAATCTGACGGTAGGTACTTCTATGTGGCTGATGGGGATGAGGGCGTTCTGATATTTGTTGCCACTGAACTATTGAATTGGAATATGGAACACTTTACTGATTTAATTGAACCTACCCCTACAGAATATTTAGTCTCAATCACTCAGTTAGATTTTCTTGAAGACGAGAACATCAATAATGGTTGGTTGGGGATTTTTGATGGTCAGCTATGTGTAGGTAGAGCTAGATTTCAAGATGATCTTCCAGTCCAAATTACTACTTGGCAACAGGATATTGATGAGGGATTACCTGGTTTTATCCCTGGAAATGAAATTGTATACAGAATCTGGTCATGGGAACACAGCGCTGAATTCATATCAGAGCCGGAATATGCTATCGGGAACGGCGAATTCGGCAACGGTCAGTTTTCTTTAGTTTCGCTTAGTGTGTTAGAAGGTCCAGTATTTGATCTCCGGGTTTATGAGCATGATTTTGAGATTCAGGTACTGAATACAGGTGCTGAAGCAGAAATAACTTTGGAAAACACTGGCCTTGAAGAATTAAATATCACAAGCATCACCACCACCGATGAGCACTTTTCCGCCGTACCTGCAGAGTTAATGGTTCCACCTCGTGAGGAAGCAACGGTCACTATCACCTTCACCCCGACTGAAGCCATTGAATACGAAGCAGATATCATTTTCGAGAGCAATGTTCCTCTGCATCCTGAAATCGCGTTCCCAGTCCGTGGTGAAGGCTACGTGTTGCAAGGATTCGATCTTTCTGCGGAAGAACATGATTTCGGACGTGTCCCAGTAGAGACTGAATTCGAATGGGAATTTACGGTTACGAACAATGTTGGTGAGCTTGTTGAGATCGGAAATATCGTTTCATCTGATCCTGCTTTTACCGTTTCGCCGGATGGATTAACCTTGGGCGATGGTGAGGAAGCAACTGTCAGTGTAGCGTTTTCTCCGGACGAAGCGATTCAGTACGGTGGTACGATTACCCTGAATATGATCGAACCGGTACAAGCAGACTTGATGGTTACTGTCCAGGGGATAGGGAGTGAAGGATTGATAGTTCCATTAACCCGCAACTTCTTCAACCTGGTTTCTACCTGTTATGTCCCAGAAGACCTATCTGCCGAAAGTGTGTTCAATATCGAAGACCTGGCGATTGTGTATTCCCATACTGGCGGTTTTTATCTGCCGGGACTGATCAACACCCTCGGAAATATCAACCTGTCACATGGCTACCAGCTATTTGTACGTGAAACGCAGACCTGGGAAGTTGAAGGACCGTTACTCGATCCATCAACTGAATACACCATTACAGCGGGGCCATGGCACTGGATCAGTTATCCCTTCAACCATGGTGTGCCGATTACGCAGGCATTAAGCGCGATCACAGACCAGGTGGTCATTGTTTATACCGATGATGGTCGTCTCTGGATTCCAGTATTGGGTATCAATACCATCGGTGATCAAGCACCCGGCGAAGGATTCATGATCATCACGAATGAAGACGTCACCTTTACTTACAATCAAGATTTGATGCTTTTCAGAGACACTGTGAGAGACGATCAAGGTGAAGATGATGATTGGAGCACACCTATTGTCGAAAACGCTCCACAACCCACTGGAAAGCCTTATGCAATTCTAATTGATGCTACTAAAGGGCTTAAGTCACTTAAGCCTTCGTTAATTGAAGTTTATGACAACGACTTGGTAGTTGGGAAGGCAATCTGGCTTGAAGATAAACCAGTTACACCAGTGATCGCGTGGGAAGGATCAAAAGAACATGATCTATCCGGCTTTAATCCAGGAAACGATATCATTGTGAAAATGCTGGATTCAAATGGTACAATCATCGGGGAATACCAGGGTGGTGCAAAATTCAAACAAGGTGCTTACGCTGAAATCACAGTTGATGCAATTGATCTAAATTCCCAAATCCCGAATGAATTTGCCTTAAAATCGGGGTATCCAAACCCATTTAATCCTTCAATTGAAATCCCGTTCAATATTCCACGAACGTCTGATGTTAAGATTGTGGTTTACAATGTGTATGGTCAAGTTGTTGATATTCTTGTTGATAGCCAGGTAAAAGCAGGCTATCACAAGGTGATCTGGAATTCGGAAAGAGTGTCAACAAGCGTTTCTTCCGGAATGTACTTCGTTAAAATGGAAGCAAAAGGATTTGTGAAATCACAAAAGATTGTTTTGATGAAGTAGCGGTAATTCGATTTCTAGAAAAACTCACTGCCCCGAGATCATTATACGGTTTCGGGGTATTTTTCTACTCAAAATAACCGAATCTGACTCCTGGGTTTCCAACAATAGTGCAATCTGAAATACAGAGATACTATAGTGAGAATAAGCATGCTTTTCTAAACACCCCACCCCCTTCTGAGTCGTATGCCCCGGTATCTCTTACCGGCCTCAACACCTAAGTGAGAGGAAGGAGTCCCTTTTTTATCGATCTTCAAAGCGACCCTGGGGAAAAATTGGGGGGTATATTTTGAAAGTGCTTCTATGTTGTAAAGCAAAAATCAGAATCGCTTTCACGTAAAAGAACCAACAGTATACCACTGTCAGCTCTTTTTCTACTTCACTGATGATTGCGATTTCGCCAGGGATTGGGCGCATTCGATATTGCAATGACCCAGTATACCACATGACGAACTACCCTTACTACCCTTTTTGCGGTTTCCAGGTTCATGCCGCTTCCCCCTGTTGTTTCTCTCTACGATCACCGGGATCATCAAAGTCGGATTCAGTGATACCAACACCAAACACAGCCTTGCATTCTTCACGTACCTGCATCGCAAGGTTAAGTTCATCCTGTGATACCACACGATCTACCTTGCATTCAACTTCCGCCCAACGGAAACCGTTACGAGCGACATCAGCCAGGGTAAACCGTGTGACCACTGCAATGGAAGGTGCTTTGGAACGCGCTAACCGTGCAACATGATTGCGCCAGTGCTTGATACTGGTAGGTGACAGGTTGAATACGATCAACTGATAACGATCATCCATGTTGGTCAACACAAACAACCGTATCTTGTCCTTGGCATCCTTCGCGTGTATGGTGCTTTCCGAGGAGCTGGTCACTCGTCCATCAACTGCTGTGTATCGTGGTACCTGTTCCCCTTCAACCCAGAACGCACTTACCTTTTGATGGTATACAACGATACCTGCAAAGGTGTTTGCTTCCAGATCAACCTGTGATTCCTGATCATCCGAATAGGATTCACCCAGATCAAGGAACATACGGTGTCTTCCACTTGGACTGTGATCAATCCGTACACGAGGAAATACCGGTTGCAGGTTTTCAGTCATGATTGCAACTTCAGTGTCCAGATCAAGACCATTCAATGAAGAAAGTTCTTCTTCGGAAATGACCGTCGATCCCTTATCACCATTCACTTTTGATGGGGTAAATCCGTTGCTGCTTGTAGTTCTTTTCCTTGTCACGCCGCCTCCTCAAGGTTTTGTACAAGTTGTTGAATCTGTGACTTCTGATTACGGTTCAAACCCATACCACAACTATCTTTTGCACACATTTCCACGTACGGGCATAACGGACAGGTGGAATAAGACGGATTTCTTGGAAAGACACCACGTCTTATGTTGGTTGCGACCTTGCTAAGGTCTTGTTTTAGAGATTTAATTTGCTCGTCAGATCGTTTAGTAGTCCTTCTTGGATCACCACGCTCATCACCGATCTGGTTGTTCTTGGTCTTCCGTTTGTACGGAATGTGATCACGCAAGTGATACCAGGTGATCTTCAATCTATCAGGTGGGATATCCAGCAAACGGAGTGTACAATCAGATGATTTGAACGTTGCATCAGCACAAGCTAACGCATACAGACCAAACTGATAATCCACATCCAGAAACGCTTGTGATGGTGCAAACTTCGATGTTTTGAAGTCCACGAGTTCATACATCCCATCTGGATGTTTACGGATCTGATCAACTGTACCACGGAAGATTCCTGCACGTCCTACCTTCAGAACAAATGTGGATTCATTCAGAATCACATGTGCATCCCAGTTGTAGTCCTTATCCCGATAGTTATCCAGCATTTCAACAGCTTCGCTGACCAGTTTATCCACTACCTTATCACGATCTTCTTTCCAGAACACAGGAGTAACTGCTTCTTCGCTATCGAATTCGTGATACTGCAACACTTCACGATATCTCTCTTCGATATTCAGTTCCCAATTGTGCTGGTGCATTTCAGATATCAGTGAATGGATAATGGTACCATGAAGTGCTGCAGAGCTACGAAAGGTGGGTAGGATTTCATCGATATAACGATACTGGAAGTTTTTGGGACACCACAGGTAGGATTTGATCATCGATTGCCTTAAGTAATCGATTTGAATCACCCCCTTTCTAATTTGGTGTCAGGAAATATTGACTGACACGTTTGTTCAAATTGTCTGCACTGAAGGATTCAGCACGGGTAAGTACATCAGTTGCTGCATTGTACACACCCCACTGTGAATCTTCTTCAATAGCATGAAAGATTCTGGCACGTGTTGTCCAGGGAAGGTCTGCTTCCGTGAAGAACTTCTGCACATCAGAACGTTTCATCCGTTTCTTCGTCATCTGTGATAGCATGGGAAGTACCAGGTGAAGACGATTGCCGAGCAGTTCCAGTTGTTGTGCAGCATACCGCAGTTCCTGATCAAAGTTGGTATCACCCCAGTGCTTGAAACGAAATCCACCGAGCAGGAACGACAACATCATACCATTTTCACACACCAGACGTACTGCATTGAATTCCAGTCCGAATGTCGTGCTTCCATCATACGAATTGACTGCATCCAGTGTTACCGCAACCAGATCACCAACCTTCACTTCACCACAAACATCATTTAACACATACCGCTGTCGAAACTTCTTACCGTTGAACATGGGTGTTTGCTCTGCAAAACTTAGTCGCGTTCCCTCGAGCAATTCTTCAGCAACACCAACCACTTCACGATTGGGTACCAGCTTATAATCCCCACTGACCACACCAACTTCCTGGCTGTGTCCATTGGGATCAAGTACAACCGATTTACGACTGCTGACTTTTCCTTCAGGTGTGCGTAACGCTTGAAGCTGTACATCCAGGAAGGGATCAAACACTTCTGTTTGTTTCATACTTCCTCCAGAATAAGGTTGACTGTCTACAGGTTCTTATTCCAGAGAATCCGTAAGAAAAGATTTTATTTCTCTAATAAATCAAGGTGTTGATCTTACTACTTCTTGCAACAACAATGGTGTTTTCATTAACATGGTTCTGAATTCTCTAAAGGAGGAAAATCTGGTGGCTAATTTCAAATTGGATAGAAAATCAATCGGTAGGCGAATCAGATCAATACGAATATTAAAAAATTGGACACAGAAAGAACTTGCTGACATAATCGGCATTCGACCTGACAGCATTCGATCTTATGAAGCTGGAAGATCTGTACCGAAGCTCGACAGTTTGCTTTTATTGTCTCAAACTTTTTCCGTTTCAATGGAATGGCTAGTAACGGGAAAGGGTGAGTTGGAATTTTCGACTTCTACCGATGCCTCCAGACATACTGGTGATATATCTGAAGCCGAAATAGAGCCCATTTCAAACCAATAATGCACGAGCATTATTTGAATCATCTTCCACAAATACACAGGAGATTAATTTAGAAGAAGCCACAAAACTTTCTATCGGAAATATCAGTAGGAGGAATCATGACAACAATTGAACTAGGAAAACAATATCCGAAGGATCGTGTCGTGGATAAAACAGGGTTTCTTGCCAAAACTCGTCTCCACCAATCTAAATTCAGAGCAGATATACTAAGAGTCGAGTGCGACAACTATGGGAATTATCTGAAAAGGAAAGATGCCGAAGCTGGTCTTATTTTCTATGATGGTTTTGGTATATTTCAAGCCGTAAAAGAACGTTACCCAAACTATAATAAGCAGCTTCTTGCAAATATGTTACGGAGCGAGCACATACCATTCAATTTCTTTATTCCACTTAGGGATCAGCTAAACAAATCAGAAGTAGTAGAATTCTTCAATCAACTATTACCAAATGCGGATATAGTAGGATTAATTGAGTTTGAAATTGAATTCGTCTGGTCTATTCATAGATCTAAATTGCTTAATGATCATACTTCGTTCGATGCATATGTTAAATACGAAAACTCTGCGGCTAAAGTCTGCGGAATCGGGATTGAAGTAAAATACACTGAAAAATCCTATGACTATGGGAAGACAGAAAAGAAAAGGATGGAAAGTAAAGCTGAGGATTCACTATACCACTTAACTACTAGGAATAGCGGTCTATATTTGGATGATGCAATCCCTGAATTAAGAACTAAATGCCTAAAACAACTCTGGAGAAATCATTTATTAGGTGAAAAAGCTAGACAGATCGATCTTATCAGCCATTTTACCTATATGCATTTATACCCAGATCAAAATGATTATCAAAAGCAAGCCTGCAAAGTTTATCAGCAACAACTTACTGATATTGGTAAGGAGAAATTCGCACCTATCACTTATGAAGAATTCATTAGTTTGGGTAAAAAAACACTAAATTACGATAAACAAAATATCAGTTGGCTTGAATATTTGGATCACAGGTATATCCCAGGCAAAGAATAGGTGAAGTAGAGGTAGTATTTTTAACTAAGCAATAACTGAAAAAGAATTTAATTGATCTTTTTCAGTGCTTTCGAAAGTTCCTTTTCATGCTTTATTAATAATCTTTTCACTGCTGGTGTACCTAGTAGGTGTTCAACATTTGCGGAATCAGTCGCCTTGTATTTGCCAAGTAACTGTACAAACTTGACGGTGTAATCAGGATGCATTTTCAATAACGACCTTCTAACAGAATTTATTTCATATCTATCTTCAGGTACCCATTTCGCTCCGTTCTGCATCAGTAACTTCAGCATATCTAATTTTCTGCGGGCAACGTAATTATCTTTATTATTTCTGATACGTAGGGAGTGGTAATCTGGAGCAGCCCAAGTCATACTTAGAATACACACCTTGATTAAATCAGATCCACAATTAACCGCTTCAGCTGGTTTTAACCCTATATCCAGTAAATACGTTAATACCTCTGTAGTCTTTGAATAGCATGAATCCTGGAGAATATCGTAGGCTATCGGCATATCAGCGGAAAGCGTAATCTGTTTCATTTCAAAAACCTTAAGGTATCCTTTCCACGCTGCCTCTTCCAATGCGGTAGTCATCAGATCAGGATGATGTTTTTCATAAGGATTAGGCATACCCTTTTTGTAGGGATCTGCCCCAGCCCAAAGTAAAAGTGAAATCCACTTCATATCACCTTCGGCACAGTGATAACGTAAGGCAATATTCAATTGTTCATCAAAGCTGGCGAATTTTTTGCGATACTTTTTGTATATCCCTATAGTAATTCTGACCCTATCACACAATGCTTTGGCTAATGCATTATTTGATTCAACTTCAGCTCCCTGGTCGATGAAAAAGGAAATAAGCTCTGGGTTCCAACTTTGAAATACACTATCAATTTCAACTGAATCAATTTCAGCACCGTGTTTTACGATCATTTTAACCAAATCAGGTCTTTTTTGTTCTACAGCTATTCGTAATGCATTGAAGGTTCCATCATAAATCAAAGCTCCATTTTCAAGCAGAACCTGAACCAGGCTGTAGAAACCCCTAATGATCGCATATTCAAGTGGTGACTTCCGTCTAGTTTTATTTCGGGGCTGTTCTGGAAGATTAATTGGTTTACCAGAATTAATCCAGTCAATAACTTCAAATAACTGACCGTTTTTACATAAGTCAATTAGTGGATATATACAGCTATAATTATTGGCTCGCATAGGAATCTCCCAAATAGAATTAAACACGACTAGATAACGGAGTTATTTGCAAAAATTGGTTGTTTTCGCACCAAAGATTTGTGTTCTTTGTCGCTATGTGATTTGAGGCTATGAATTGACAGCGAGAACCTTCGGTTTCGTTCGGTGGTGCAGCATTTTATTACTGATCTCCTTGAGCCTACAATTGACGTTTAAAATGCACGTCATCTTAATGTGATCAGAATCAGGATAATAGAGTACCAACAAGTGAATTATACCAGCATTTCAACATTTCACTAATATTACTCAGGAAATGGGTGAAAGTCTGGAGCCAGTTATGTGAAGAAGGGCATCTACTAATCAAGATTTTTGATGAAATCAAAGAACACATCCAAATACTACTTACCTTAGGGAACGACGTAATTACGGTTTCTTACATAATTAGAAAGTGGTGATGATGAGCAAAGCAATTGTATTATTAAGTGGCGGAATTGATTCAGCGACAACTATGGCTATAGCAAAACATCGTGGATTTGATGTATTTGCACTTACGATAAAATATGGTCAGCGACATTTAATTGAACTTGAAGCAGCGAGGAAGGTGGCATCCTTTTTAAAAGCAATAGAGCATAAAGAAATAGGAATAGAGCTAAGAAACATTGGCGGATCAGCTTTGACAGACGACATCGAAGTTCCTGAAAATTCGCAAGTACTTTTGAATCAAAAGGAGATTCCTGTCACCTATGTCCCAGCGAGAAACACCATATTCCTATCAATTGCGTTAGCTTGGGCAGAAGTAATTGGTGCGTTTCATATATTTATAGGCGCAAATGCGATTGATTATTCTGGCTATCCGGATTGTCGTCCAGAATTTATCGCTGCATTTGAGAATTTAGCTAATCTTGCAACCAAAGCAGGAGTAGAGGGCGATTCTTTCAAGATTGAGGCACCAATTATTGAGATGTCTAAATCAGAAATCATAAGAGTTGGTACTGGCTTAGGTTTAGAATATAGCATAACTCACTCTTGTTACAATCCAAATCATGGGGGGTTAGCATGTGGAACCTGCGACAGTTGTATCATTCGCGAGAAGGGTTTTTCGGAAGCTGGGATAACAGATCCGACAAAATATATTACATTTTGAAAGGTACGTATAATGGTTTACACACCCGAATTAACTCCTTGGCCAGACGTATACAAAGGCAAGTTGCCAATAAATGAATTATTTTATTCAATTCAGGGAGAAGGGAGATGGACTGGTACTCCGTCAGTTTTTATACGCCTTCAGTACTGTAACCTCGGTTGTGTTTGGTGCGATACACGTTATACATGGGATCAGAAACAGATTGATCATGCGAAGTTGTGGACACCACAGGAAATAGCGGAACGTGCCTATGTGAAAGTGCCTTTACAAGCCTGGAGAATGGATGTTCCTCATGTGGTCTTTACTGGAGGTGAACCCATGATTCATCAAGATCGGATCCCGGATTTAATAGAGTCATTGAAGAGTAAAGGTTTTGCATTCTTCCAGATCGAAACTAATGGAACAATAGTGCCGAAAGATAAACTTCTTCGAAGTATTAATTGGTGGAATTGTTCACCAAAACTTTCAAATAATAAACTGACGCGAAGTAAAAGAGTAAACGAATCTGCAGTACAGACAATTGCAGAGGATAATAATTGTGACTTTAAATTTGTCGTTCGCAGTGAACAAGACATAGAAGAAATAATTGAGACATACGGATCACTATTGCAAAATTCTCCAGTATGGCTAATGCCTGAAGGAATTAGACGGGATGATCAACTAAGGTCCATGGAAAAAATTTCTGAGTTGTGCATGAATTATGGATTTAGATTGTCAAGTAGAGTACATACAATAATTTGGGACAATCAGAAAGGAAAATAGTAGTTACATAGAATTGGTATTTACATTATCGGATCAATATATTATTGATTTTGTTGAGTTTATTGTTTCACTCTTTGAAAAATCAATACGTCGGAAACGTTCTATTCACTATTCAATTTTAAAATTCTCAGGAGAAGAATATGAAAGATGTTCAATCATCTTATGATAGTCGTGGTATACCCATTGATCGTGTAGGGGTGAAAGGACTTCGTTATCCAATAAAGGTACTTCAACGCGACAATGGGCTTCAATCCACAATTGCTGAAATATCAATTTTTGTTGATCTGCATCCTAATTTTCGTGGTACCCATATGAGTCGATTTGTCGAAATAATAGATAACGTTTCAGGTGAAGAAATCACGATACATACAATCCCAAAATTACTTCAAACAATAAAGAATACATTGAAATCTAATACCGCGGAAATTGAAATCTGGTTTCCATATTTTATCCGCAAAAGAGCGCCAGTAAGTGGTAAAACAGGATTGCTTGACTATCAATGCCACTTTAGAGGACGATTTGATGGTCGAATAGATTTTGTTTATGGAGTCAAGGTGCCGATAACAAGCCTTTGTCCTTGCTCTAAAGAGATTAGTAACAGAGGAGCTCATAACCAAAGGGGACTAGTTTCTTTGGATATAAGAAGTGAGGAAGATATTCTTATTTGGTTTGAAGAGCTAATAGAAATAATTGAATTAAATGCCTCAGCACCAATTTACTCGCTACTAAAAAGAGAAGATGAAAAATTCGTTACAGAACAAGCGTACGATAATCCTAAATTTGTTGAGGATCTGGTTCGAAATATTGCGTTAAAACTTCAAAAGGATGAACGAATAAAGTGGTTTTCAGTTAGTGCTGAAAATATTGAAAGTATCCATAACCATAACGCATTTGCATTTATTGAACGGTGATATACTAAAATTTAGGTAATTAAGAGGTAATCATGGAATATCCTGCGTTTATGTTCAAACAATCAAAAAATGGTCCTTTACAGGTTGTATTTGCAACTTCCAGTGCTGACTTGGATAAGTGGTGTAAAGTACCCACAAAAATGGCTTCAAATCAGCGAGGGTTTCAAAGAGCGGAAATTAGAACCCATGTTGGTGATATATATAGATTCTTTGATTCCGATAACGAAGAGAAAAATATAAGCCCTACAGCTGTTATTTTGGGATTAAATCCCAATTATTCAAATTTAATTAGAATTACAGATTCGGACGATAACGATATTGACCTAGAGCAAATTATAAATATTCCCACTCTATGCAAACTACAGGTTGATTATAATCCATGGGATTCAACAAGGTTCTCTTCAGTAGAAGAGGAAATTGAAAAACTCTTCGAAGACAATAAATTAATAAGTAGTATTACCCCTTCAAAAAGTGATTCAGATGATAGTGAATCAACCGATGATAATGGTAATTTAGACTCTGATGATGATGTTTACGATACAATTATTTTTCCACCCACTAAAGAAGGACTTCTTGAAATCAAAAACAGTCAATCCTACAAAGGATTTGAAGATTCTGAAAAAACTGTTTTGCGTGATTTGTTAAAAGACCTATTAAAACCAGGTTTAATCATTGATGGCCAACACAGGATAAAAGGAACGAGGTCCATAGGTAAAGTTCCATTTATTGTATCATTTCTTCCATATGCAGATTGGGCTGAACTTTCTTTTCAATTTATTGTGAACAATAGTACTTCAAAGAAAGTATCTGATGGATTACTTATAAGTATTGTTGGAAATAGTCTTTCAGAAGAAGAGCTGCGATCAGTTGAGAATAGATTGATAAAATCTGGTATTAAGGTTGCGCTCATCAAATCAGTGATAAAAGTTCATGAAGATCCTAATCCATTCCAAAATATGTTGAAATTTGACATTCCAGGAGAAAAAGGGTTTTTAGAAGCCGCAGCGATGCAAAGAAAGGTTGTTACACCTTGGTATGGCAACAAGTATGGAGTTGCACAAAAACCACGATTTAAATATTTTCCTTCAATTGGTGAAGACTATGAGTCATGGAGTTCGTATGATCTTTTTGGAAATAGTTGCAAAGGAGATACGGAAGAGCAGAAAGCAAGTTTTTGGCAAGAATCTGGACTATGGTTTTCATATTTTAAAAGTTTTTGGGAACCAATTAAAGAGTATTTTATTGAAGAGTCAAAGTTATGGCCACGAGATTTAAACGATTTTAACAAGTTTAGTTCTAATCCACAGAATTTAAAACTATTGAGAGTCACTATTTTAGGCTTGTTGCAAAGAGCTGTAATTCAGGCCTATGGAGATGCACAGCAACAAATTCATCTTGCACAGGGGAACAGTTCTATGGATAATTTTGAAACAACAGAGGATGAATTTTGTGAACAGATATCAAGGTTTATTAGAAGAGTACCTTCAGAGTTTTTCGTTGATTTAAAAGCAACTGGTTTTGATGCCTCAAAAGATATTCAGAATATGTTTTTAAAACCCCTTTACAAGATACTGTCTGGCAAGAAACGGTTTGATGAATTAAAGGGAGACTACGATGAGTTATGGTAATAATGAAATTGGAGAAATCAGGAATTTTTTATTAGAATTGTGCGAAAACAATATTTACAAACTACTTGATATAGCAAATGAATATGGGATAGATAAAAATGAATTATTAGTAGATTTAGAGACACTTATAACAGAAAAAATACTTATGTATCTGTATAAACCAACGACCTATGTTGATAATTATATTGATAACAAGAATATAATAACAAAAAGAGTCAATAAAAGTAAGATTATTGATGATAATATTGTTGAAAAAATATCTGAAATGATATCGAAGTTGGAATC
The DNA here is from genome assembly GCA_019912845.1 of bacterium. GTDB lineage: Bacteria > Electryoneota > Electryoneia > Electryoneales > Electryoneaceae > JAIOHU01. The sequence continues at coordinate 363 of JAIOHU010000268.1, read as the reverse complement.
CAATTATTATAGAAAAGAGAAAGAACCTCGTAAAGGCATTAGCAATATTACTGCTAATGAAAGAAATATGATTCTGAATAATCAAGGTTATAGATGTAATATTTGTGGTATACCTCTCTCGAATCACATAAGGAATACACTAAAAAATGGGTTTAGAGAACCTAAAGGCAATCCTACATTGGAACATGATATTCCATATTATTTTGGTGGTAATTATTCTGCTAATGTGATCTTATGTGAAAAGTGCAACCAACTAAAACAAGATTTTATAGGTATTCAGGAAGACGGTTTGGTTATGTGCTCGAATCACATAAGGTCAAAACTAAATGAAAATAATATAATAAAAAGATCAATGTTATGGAC